>NZ_CAMHUS010000010.1:0-65697 GCF_946188375.1 Streptococcus mitis | reverse complement strand
ATACAGCCGTAGGACAACCAGGCGAAGTATCCGGAACAGTGATCGTTCGTTACCCAGATGGCACAAGCGAAGAAGTTGAAGTGAAGCTGACTGTCCGTCAAATAAATGCTAAAGGCACTCCAGAAACACAACCAGAAGCACCAGACTTCACAGGAGGTGTAAACGCACCGGATGCACCAATAAGTGAAGTGCCAGAATACACAGACCCAATTGGATCGACTGGTGTAGATGGAAATGGAAACCTCATCATACCACCAAGTGTAGATATTCCTGAGTTTATGGGTGGAACAAGTACACCGGATGCACCAACTCATGAGTTCTCAGAGTTTAATGGGAACATTGCTATAAATGGTGAACTTCCAGAACCAGCTCAATTACCAAAAGTTAAACTGATTATTACTAAATGGGTTGATGAAAACGGTAATGAGTTGAAACCAGCAGATGCGAAAACTCCTAAAGTATTAGGTGAGGAAAATGAAGCATTTGAACATGGTGAAATCGAAGGTTATGAATTTGTAAGAACTGAAGTAGATGAAAATGGAGAAGTAGTTACACATATCTTTAGAAAAGTTGCCTCTTCAGGAGTAACTCAAACAAATGATAATGTGAAACCTGAACAGACTCCAGATGCTCTTCATATTTCTACAAATGAAACACATGCTAAACCAGAAAAAGATGAAGTGAAACAGAAAGAAACTCAAACAACCTTGCCGAAAACTGGTACGGCAAATAGTTTAGGACTCTTATCTGTAGCAACAAGTTCAATTCTTTTTGGATTAGGCTTCTTCATTTTAAGTAAAAAAGAAGACGAAGAATGATCTTTGACGAAGTTAATGAATACAAGAATGTAAAATATATTCGGTGAATAGAAATATCCCCTAACGGTCAGTAATTGTTAGGGGATGTTGTATTATTAATTTTATTGTATTTCTTTCTCAACTACATAAGCTCCGAAAACTAAAAAGTGATAACCTCTTGATTTTTAAAAGGATTATATATGTAAAAATTGAGGATTTATCTCTTAAAAGAACTTGATTTCAGTGATAATTTACCATAAATATCATAATGTAGAAAAACCAGATCTTAAGATATAAGCTCGTAAAGCTAGCCAGTTCTCAAAACGTTAAGAACCAGCTACAATACAGCATTTACAACACTTCATGGTTCACACCATGGGGTGTTTTTTTGATGATTTTTAGTAAAATTCACACCATTACTTTTTAAGATTGCGATAAGCAATCTCTCCAACAGCCATTGGAATGACATTTGAAGTGTTGACATAAGTCTTAGTTACTTCTTTATCACTGTGAGTTAAAGCTTCTGAAATAGCTTCGAGTGAGAGTCCTGCTTGTTTTGCAAGTGTCGTTCCTGTATGTTGCAGTTTATGAGGTGTAACATGTGCTAGTTCTTTATATCGCTTTCTGATATTTTTCATTTTATTGTTTAGATAGTCAGCATGTAAAGGCTTGTTGATGTTTCCTTTTGTGTCGATATATGTAAAAACAAATTGTTCTGGATTACTGATGATGCCAAACTTTGCTAGTTCATATCTTTGTTGTTTTTTCCAAGAGGAAAGAACCTGAAGTAAGTCATTAGAAAAAGAGAAAATAGGATAGAATAAACTCTATTTCAGGAGAAAATGAAGCAAATATTTCCATAATAAAACGCATATGATCAAGGTTGTTCAGTAAAAGCTTGATAGTATACGTTTTATCCTAGAAATATTTACTGGATTTTCTTTTCAAACTGACTTTTTAAGAAGTTGCCTTATCAACAATTTTAAAGAAATTTTTGGAGCTATGTTGGACTGAAAGATATTGTGCTGATGATAATCTAAAAAATTATCATTTAACTTATCTTTGGAAAAACTGTAGAATTTCAAAAATTACTACAAATCTTGAATTTTACTTATCATTTCAATGATTTAAATTGCTTACATTTTATTTTGATATGTTTTACGGTAATCTCCAGGAGAAAGTCCAGTCCTTTGTTTAAAAATTTTAGTAAAGTAAGAATAATTATCATACCCTACTTGACAAGATACCTGTGATATCGAGATATTTGTTTGGGATAGGAGAGATTTAGCAGCATTAATGCGCTTATCCGTTATGTATTTAACAAGAGTTTCTCCAGTTTCTTTTTTAAAAATTCTAGCTAAATGATCTGCACTGAGATAAACCATATCTGCTAATATAGAACGATTTATATCTTCATAGTAGTGATGATCTATGTATTCGACGATGCGTTGAATACTATTTTTCTGGTTTTCAATGTTTGTTGCAAATTTCTTAGCATGTGACCAGTAATAATCAAAGTAATCCTGAAATGATTCAATTGAATGAAAGCGTCGTTGGAATAAGAAATCATGAGTGCTATTTTGGAATAATTTATGTGCTGAAATTCCATTTTGATCTAGATATATTCCTATTTGTTGAGTCCAATCTAGTAAAATTTGTTGTAGCGTGAAAGTAGGGATTTGAGAATTATAGACGAGTGAATTAATTTTTTCTCTTAATTCATATTCGCTTAAGCTATCTAAAAACGTAATTGAAAGAGTTTCTGTTTTGAAAGAAGTTGGGAAACTATGTGGAACACATATAATAGTATTCCAATAAGAGACATACTGTTCATTATAAGTGTAGAGTTCTTTGGTATGAAATAAAACATCGGATATTTTATGGCAACTCTTATATATAATGTTTGAGTATTTACTAAAGTTATTAGAAATTTGAGAATGAATCTCATATGCCAATTTGTCACTACGTTTGGATGAGTCTACTCTAAAGAGACAAACATATTGATCAACCTGGCTTTCCATCTTGAACAAACTTATCAGCTTATAAGAAGGTTGTGAAATTCTTTGAAGTTCTCTTTTTAGTTGAGAAGTCCATGATGGAGTTTCTGCAGAATAATCTTCTTCATTAAGATTGATTGTTAAAACTGCAAGAAAAAAATACTGGTGTTTTTGAAGAATAAAATCTTGTTTGCTTGCTATTATTTCTAGCTCATCAATGCGAGAAATTTGAGGTTTTCTAAGGTAATCATACCAGAAATTATCTTCTATTTGTAAAAGCGAATCATTTTTTCCATTTAAGTTATGATTCTCAATTTTACTAATGGCTTTTTGAATAATAAATTCTAATTTTTCAAAGTTAATGGGTTTTAGATAGTATTCGAAGCTTTGCAATTCAATTGCTTTTTGAGCATAGTTGAAGTCGGCGTAATTGGTTAAAAAAATTGTTTTTATATCATATTTTTCATTTCTAATCCAAGATAAGAGTTCGAGGCCGCTGCCTTGAGGCATTTCTATATCGCTTATCATAAGATCAATAGGATGCTCTCTAATAATATTTTGAGCTTGAGTGAGGCTATAGGCAACATAAACAATGTCAATGTGTAGTTTATCCCAATTTATTTTCTCTCGTAAAGCCTCAATGATAAAGCGATCGTCATCAACTAATAAAATGTTCATTATAACCTCCGTCTATAATCTTGTATGGAATGAGTAAAAGAATTTTAGCTCCACCTTCTTCATTATTTTCAAATGCAATACTATAGTCATTAGGATAGAGAAGATTTAAACGTTCGATGGTGTTTGTGATCCCAATATGATGTCCATCTTCTGTTATTAGAGACTGTTTCTGATTTAGTTTTGATAAAATTTCTTCAGAGAAACCTGGACCATTATCCTCGATACAAATCTGAATATAATCTGAGTTCTCAGTTTTTACTTTTTTTATCGATAGCAAAATTGTAAATAAATTCTGAAATGAAAAACCGTGTTTGATTGTGTTTTCAATAAATGTTTGTAAAAGTAATGATGGGACAAGAGTATTTTGTAAATCAGAATTGTAGTCTAGTGAAAAGTAGATGCTATTTCCATATCGAATTCGTTGTATTTCTAAATAATCTTTAATATGCTGAACTTCATCTTTAAGTTCTGAAAAATCTTGATTAGCCATAAATAAATGACGGAGATAATTTGAAGTTAGGATAGTTAATTCTTCAATTTCCTTATAGTTTTTTGTTTGAAGCATACTATGAATCATTGATAACATATTTAAGTAGAAATGCGGACGAATTTGGTTCTTAAGATAATTAAGTTCTATCTTCTTAAGTTCTAGTTGTGAATGGTATTCCCGTATTTTTAATTCTTGCATGTCAAATATTACTTTATTAAGTTTATCATTTGCCTTATCAATTTCTAGTATACCTTCAGATATAAAAAATTCAGAAGGGGGGATGGAGCCCCCAAATTGAGAGAGCCGTTCAGTGAGTCTTGTTATAGGTTTAATCATCCACTGACGAATATACAGGATAATGATGATTGATAAAATTGTGATAATGATAGGAACGGCTGATAAAAATACTTCTAAGAGTGTGATATTTCTAAAGACTTCGGCATAATCGACTAAAACATAAATATCGAAGGGTAAATGCGTTTTTTCATTTTGGGCATGAATTAGGTAATTAGCGGACGGTATATTGTTAGGCTCTTTTAGGGAGAGTTTGCCATTATTACCAATATTAAGTTTATTGAGAGGTTTTAGGATATCTTCTGAAGATATGACGGCATAAATGATTTTTCCTTCGTAATGAACAGATTTAACTAAGTATTCGCTGTTTTTAGTAGTTACATTTTTCCATTTACGGTCACTTATATCACTACGCAATGATTTTAGATTTGATTTTAACAGTAGATAATCTTCATATGGAATATAAAGATTGGAGACATTTATAAAATGATCAGTACTATCGGTTTCTAATAAGAATGTCATATGAGTTTCATTTTGATATTCAAACTCTGTAAAGCTAGTTTGAACTTTTTTAAGATTTTCTTGATACTCAAGAAACGTTTGTACATGATTTAATTTCTCTAAAGATTCATTATGCGTTATTGTTGAGTACATAAAGCGTTCTACAGAATGCAATTTCTCATTAACAGAATCAGCATAAATTTCAATTGAACTACGTAGGTGTACTATATTTTGGTTTTTAATAAAATTTCTGGTTATGTTACTCATAGCAATATTGATTAAAATATTTATCAATAGTAGTACAAGTAGGAGTTTAAAGAAAAAATGAATGGAATGTTTTTTTGATAAGTCGTGATTTAATTTCATATACTAGTCTCCTATTAAAATTATAGCACTTTGAAAATATGATATCATGTAACAAAACAGATATGTTTTATCAAGATGTCGGAAAAGTAATAGTTTTTAAAATTAAAAAACTGAAAAATTGATAAACCTAGTCCAAAAAGTTATATTAAGGGAATTCTATATGGTGTAAAATAATCGTAGAAAAACAAATAGGAGGAAAAAAATGAAAGTAGCATCTCAACTTCATAAAATAAAATTAAAGCATAGTATTCCGTTATATATATTACTTTTTCCTTCAATATTGCTATTAATTTTATTTTCCTATATTCCCATGTTGGGATTAATTATTGCATTTAAAGACTATTCACCAGCCAATGGTATCTTTGCTAGTCAGTGGGTAGGGTTTAAGTACTTTACTCAATTTTTCTCATCATTCCAATTCGGGACAACTATGTTCAATACATTAAAAATTTCACTTTATAGTATTGTAGTAGGTTTCCCCTTACCTATTATACTAGCTATCATTAGTAATCAGTTAAGAGTTGGGAAATTTAGAAAAATATTTCAAGTGACAACTTACTTACCCCATTTTATCTCTACAATGGTTATGTGTGGGATGATTATCTTATTTTTATCTCCTACTAGCGGTTTGTTAGCGAATGTATTTAAGTCTGTTGGAATTACTATTCCAGATTTTTTATCAAAACCTACTAATTTTGCAGGTGTGTATGTTTGGAGTGATGTATGGCAACATATAGGTTGGGATAGTATTATTTATCTAGCAGCCCTTTCTGCAATTGATCCTACATATTATGAGGCTGCAACTATGGATGGTGCCTCTAGATTACAAAAAATTCGGCATATAGAATTACCATTACTTTTGCCGACTGCTATGATTTTACTAATATTAAGAGCAGGTAGTTTATTAAGTGTAGGGTTTGAGAAAGTGTTACTATTACAGAATCCTCTTAATTTAGCAGGAAGTGAGATAATTTCGACCTATGTTTATAAAGTTGGTATGGTGAACTTTCAGTATAGTTATTCGACAGCTATAGGGTTATTTAACACCGTAGTCAATCTAATAATTTTGTTATCTGTTAACTGGTTCTCAAAAAGATATACTAGAACGGGTCTTTTTTAAAGGAAGGAGTGCTTAAAGTGAGATGGTTTCATAAATCAAGAAAAACAAACTCTGAATTATTATTTGATATAGTTACCTATGGTTTAGCAATTTTCCTTATCTTGTTAATTGTTTATCCGTTATGGTTTGTAGTGATTGCATCTTTTAGCAATCCTTCAGATGTTGCAAATGGGAAGGTATGGTTTATTCCTAGAGAATGGAAATTAGATGGATATTTACGTCTTATTCAACAACCTTTATTTTTGCGTAGCTATCTAAATACCATTTTATATACTGTTGTTGGTACCTTAGTTGCTTTAGTAGTCAATATTCCAGCTGGTTATGCTTTATCTAGAAAAGAATTAGTTGGTAGAAAGTGGATGAGCATTCTATACATTATTCCTATGTTTGTATCAGGTGGCTTGATTCCTACCTACTTAACAGTAAAGAATGTAGGCTTGATTGATACATTTTGGGTAATGGTAATACCTTTTGCAGTTTCATCATACAATATTATTGTTGCTAGAACTTTCTTTAATAATAGTATTCCAGACGGGATGTGGGAGGCTGCGCAAATTGATGGATGTGGTACAATTCGTTATTTTATTAAGATAGTCGTTCCTTTATCAAAAGCTATTATAGCAGTTATTGGACTTTGGACCGCAGTTGGTATTTGGAATTCGTGGTTTAATGCTTTAATTTATTTAACGAATGAAAATTTACAACCATTGCAATTAATTTTACGACGTTTACTAATTAGTAATCAAATGTTACAATCGCAAGCAACAGGAGAAGTTGCATCAGATCTTCGTATCAAAGCCGATATGATGAAATATGCAGCAATTGTTATTTCGACCGCTCCGATAATGTTGCTATATCCCTTTGTTCAAAAATATTTTAATCAAGGCGTAATGATTGGCGCGTTGAAAGAATAGGAGAAAAACATGAAAAATAAATCATTTACATATTTGTTCTTAGGAACAGTTACACTTGCTGGCTTAACAGCCTGTGCAAATTCTAATAATGCGAATAAGGATGATAAGTCTGGAGAAGATTCTTATAAAATCACAACTGTTCGTTGGTCTGACTGGGGGGAAGATTATCATAAAGGTTTTCTAACTGATTCTGCCAAAGAATCAGGTATCGATGTTAAATGGGATACACTTGTAGCTGCAGATTGGGCAGATAAGAAATCTGTGTTGGTTGCTAGTGGAGATTTACCAGATGCATTTTTAGGTTCAAATGCTTTTACAGATTCAGAAATTGCTCAGAACCAATCTTTATTTATTCCATTGGAAGATTTAATCAAAGAAAACATGCCAAATTTAACTAAGGCTATGGAGAAAGAACCTAAGATTAAAGCTATGATTACTTCACCAGATGGTCATATCTACAGTCTACCTAAAAAATTACCGATGCGTCCTACTGTAGCTAATCAGCTATTTATTAATAAAAAGTGGCTGGATAATTTAGGATTAAAGGTTCCAGAAACTTATGATGATTTAGTAAAAGTACTACAAGAATTTAAGGATAAAGATGCGAACGGAAATGGAGACGCTTCTGATGAAATTCCATTCGGAGCAGGAAACTTTGATCCAACATTCTCATATATTCTTCCGTTCAATAATCGTTTAGGGGCAGATAATACATATGAAATGTCTGTAAAAGATGGAAAACCAGTCTACCTTCGTACAGAAGAAAGTTATAAACAAGGGATTGCAGCAATGCACGAATCTTATAAAAAAGGTTTGATTGATCCGGAAATCTTTACAGAAGATACCTCTATGAGTGTAGCAAAACGTATGGATAAGGGAGTATCTAGAGTAGGTGTTTCTAGTGGTTGGACAGCAGATGCAACGTTTGGCTTACATTCAAGTGAGTATATTGCTCTACCTGCTTTAAAAGGTATGGATGGTAAACAATATGTCTTTTCTGATCCAGATCATTACAACTATGGTCGAAATGAAATTTTGATTACAAATAAGAGCAAAAACCCTGCTAAATTATTGAAATGGTTGGATAAATTATATACAGATGAAGCAAGTATTCAGAATTTCTATGGATCATTTGGAATAGCTACTGAAAAGAATGGTGATAAGTTTAAAGTGTTACCTCCTAAAGATGGTAAATCAGCTGATGAATGGGCATGGATTAATTCACTTCGAGATTTTGGTCCTAAATACGTAAGCGATGATATCAATAGTCGCGTAGAAATCGATCAAACACAAGGTGATGGATTGAAATTGAAGATGGACCAAGATTTGAAACAATTTGCGTTGCCAGCTTACCCTAATGTGATTTATTCACAAGAAGAACTTAACAAATTATCATCAATCTATGTTAGCATTGAATCCTATGTCAAACAACAAGCATCTAAATGGGTAGTTGAAGGTGGCATAGAAAAAGAATGGGACTCATACAAAGAAACTCTTAAGAATATGGGATTGGACGAATTTATGAAGATTCAACAGGAAGCATATAATCGTTACCAAAAAGAAGTAAAAGAGTAATACTTTATATGAACTCTTGGTTGTATAAACAAGGGACTAGCTAATTACAGGAAGCGAGACTGATAACGTCAAATTATCTCGCTTCCTTTATTCTAATTTTTAAAGAAATTTGGAAATGTTTTTTAAATAATTTAGGTAATATTTTTGTGCAACTGACATTCTAAAATATAGAGTTAAGACGATTGATTTTATGGAGAATATATTATGCAAAAATTATTTTCATTAGATGGAAAAGTGGTTAGAATTTTAACTTTTTTGACAGATTTAATTATTTTAAATACTCTATTTATTGTTAGTTGTATTCCAATAGTTACAATTGGGGCATCATTAACTTCTCTTACGACAATGTGGTATCGTATTTTAAAAGGTAAAGATACCGATATTGCTTATCATTATTTTCGGATCTTTAGACGAAATTTTAAACAGTCAACTTTTATTTGGTTGTTTATCCTCCTAATAGAATTACTTTTATATGTGAACTATTGTCTTTGGGGCTATTCAAGTTTATTTTCAGAGTATAGTTTATTGTTAGTGTTGCCCTTTTTATTTGTTATAATACTTTTTATGAGTGTTGTTTTTCCCTATATTGGTCTATTTAAAGATAATCTAAAAAATAGTATTGTAAATAGCGTATTAATTTGTATTTTAAATCCAATGCAAGCTATCATGTTGGTTTTATTTAATATTTCTGTACTGTATATGAGTTTTAGTAGTCCAGAACGAGTTTTAACAGCTATTTACGTATTTACATTTGGAGGATTTGCTTTTTGTGGATTGATGAATGTAATGGTAACGAATAAAATGTTTGATAAAGTAAAGAGATTTAATAAGAGGAGGGAAACAAATTGAAAATTTTTAAGGGAGAGTTTTATCGAATCTCTGTATTAACAGACAAGTTAGTAAGGTTAGAATACTCTCAAACTGGAAGATTTGAGGATAGAACGACACAACTTATCTATAATAGAGATTTTGGCCAAGTTTCGTTAGATTATATCGAGACATCAAACGTACTAGATATTATGACGGACTATTTTCATCTGCACTTTAATAAAGGAGAATTTAACGCCGAAAATCTATTTATAGAATTAAAAGGAAATTTTGCTGTATATGGTAGTCGCTGGTATTTTGGTGAATCTATTGAAACATTAAAAGGAACAGCTCGGACTCTGGATGAGGCAGATGGAGCAATCTCGTTAGAAGATGGAATTATTAGCCGAAATGGTATAGCCTTATTGGATGATTCTCAAGGATTTATTTGGGATGAACAGTCTGGTTATATTGAGAGAGAAAATCAAATTGACCTCTATTTCTTTGCCTATGGGCATGATTATAGAGGAGCAATCAGAGACTTTTACCATTTGACTGGTTCAACACCCTTGTTGCCAAGATATGCTTTAGGCAATTGGTGGAGTAGATATTGGCCTTATACGTCGGATGAATACTTGGATTTAATAGACAGATTTAAAACAGAGAAAATTCCATTATCTATCGGTGTGTTAGATATGGATTGGCATATAACTGACATTCCAGCCTGTTTTGGAAGTGGCTGGACAGGATATAGTTGGAATAAAAACTTAATACCTAATCCAGAACAGTTATTGCAACAACTTCATGATAGAAAGTTAAAACTCTCTTTAAATGTCCATCCTGCTGATGGTATCCGGGCTTATGAAGAAGCTTATCCTCGAGTCGCCAAACGATTGGGGTTAAATGTAGAACTAGAAGAACCTGCTATTTTTGATTTTTTTAATCCCTCTTTTAGGGAATCCTACTTTAAAGATGTTCATTATGAGCTAGAAAAGCAGGGAGTAGATTTTTGGTGGATTGACTGGCAACAAGGGACTCAAGGGATGTTGGATCCACTATGGCTTTTAAACCATTATCATTATCAGGATAGTTGTAAAAATGCAGAAGGTGGTTTGATTTTATCAAGATATGCAGGGCCGGGTAGTCACCGCTACCCTGTTGGTTTTTCAGGAGATACTATTATTAGTTGGAATTCCTTAAGATTTCAACCTTATTTTACAGCGACAGCATCTAATATCGGTTATAGTTGGTGGAGTCATGATATCGGTGGACACATGCTAGGGGATTATGACGAAGAGCTACAAACCAGATGGCTACAGTTTGGCGTTTTTAGTCCGATAACTCGATTACATAGTTCTAGAAGTCCCTTTAATAGTAAAGAACCTTGGTTTTTTTCAGAAACAACATCTAAGATTATGAAGAAATACCTTCGTTTGAGACATCAGATGATTCCCTATCTATACACTATGAATGTAAAGACACACGAGGAAGGTGCCCCATTAATCAGCCCAATGTATTATTTCTACCCAGAGAATGATGAGAGTTATAATGTTCCAAATCAATACTTTTTTGGAACAGAACTGATGGTGGCTCCCATTGTAGAAAAGATGGATTTGGCATTCCAATCTGCAAAAGTGGATGTATGGTTCCCTGAAGGTGAATGGTATGACTTCTTTTCAGAGAAAAAATATACAGGTGGTGTGAAGTTAAGTGTTTATCGAGACATTTCGATGATACCTGTGTTTGCAAAAAGTGGTGCAATCATTCCCTTGGTTGGTTCTGAGATAGATATGGGTGTTGATTTACCTGAAGTTGTAGATTGGTATGTATTCCCAGGCAAACAACATTCTTTTGAAATGATTGAAGATCAAAATGGTCAAAGATATAAAACAAGATTGTCAATCGATTGGGAAATGGGGATGGTAGAGTTAACATTACTAGGAGATTCTAGTATCGTTCCAAGCAATAGAAAACATAGAATTCATTTTAAAGGAACGAATGTGTCTATAATTGAATTGCCAAATAAGAATGATACAGCTAGATTTGAATGTAAAGATAATAAAACAATATCTTTAAATGATGAAGTTTTTAGACTACTAAAGACGGCTTCTCTTCCATATGAATTAAAAGATAGATTGTTAAATCAATTCATCAATGCCAAAAATTCTCATGAGTTAATGAATATCTTGCATCATCAGGATAAGGAATTGAGAGGGCGTTTGTTGGAAATGATATTTACTAATGAAAACTAATTGAGAAATTTCGTACACAATTTCTATTATTTAATTACTAATTATTTATTTTTTAATGTGTAATAGTTTTACATCTCTATGCTTATTGACTTGTATTGCACTAGCTACAAGCTACAAGCTTGGTATAGGGGTGTTTTTGTTTACTGAAGAGGAAAGGATAAGTATGTTTCAAGGTTTGAAACATTTTTAAACGAAACAAGAGCAAATTTTTAAAGGTGATTTTTCAAAGTATCAATCCACTTTTCATTATGATTTATGTGCCGATTTTTGCATGGTTGTGGGGGAAATGGGTAAAAAGCAACCGTCCTCTTCTAAGAAATTTGCTTACGGTTTATTAGCAGCAGGTCTATCCTTCTTGTGGATGATGTTACCAGGAATGCTCTTTGGGACAGATGTTAAGGTCAGTCCTTTCTGGTTGATTATGAGTTGGGCTATTGTGATTGTGGGGGAAATGTTGATTTCGCCTATTGGTCTATCAGTCACTACTAAGCTAGCACCAAAATCCTTCCAAGCACAAATGATGTCTATCTGGTTCTTGAGTAATGCAGCTGCCCAAGCTATCAATGCTCAAATTGTAAAATTTTATACAAGCGAAACTGAAGTGGCTTACTATGGAATTGTTGGAGGAATTACGATTGTATTCGGTATTATCTTACTCTTCTACGTTCCACGTATTGAAAAACTAATGTCTGGTATCAAATAGAGAAAAACTGGAATTTCTGTAGGAATTTTAACAGTTAGATCAATTATTTATTCAAAGGATTTAGTTCTGTATTGTATAGGGCTAAGTCCTTTTAGTTTGATTAATACTCTTCGAAAATCAAATTCAAACCGCGTCAACGTCGCCTTGCCGTACTCAAGTACAGCCTACGGCTAGTTTCCTAGTTTGCTCTTTGATTTTCATTGAGTATAAAACTCACGATGTTTCTGATTTTCCTAGTGGACATTTGTCCACATTTTTTATATAATAAAATTAAACCAAAATGGTTGATTTTTGAAAAGTAACTCAACTAAATATTAGTCTTTCTAAGGGAGATAATGTCCATTAAAGCATCATAATAGGAGGTGAAGTATGTATCAGCCAGAAAAATTAAAGGCTCGGAGAAAAGAGTTAAAACTGACACAGAAGGAAATTGCAGAGCAACTTGGGATTAGTTTTCAGGCTTACTCGGCTTGGGAACGTGGAGTCAAGGAACCGTCCAAGGAGAAGGTGTCCCAGCTAGAGAACATTTTAAAAGTACCCAAAGGATATTTTACTCAGATCGAGATTGTCCGTCTCTACCATAGCCTCTCCAAGCAAGGGAAGGAGAAGGTTGTTCTCTATGCTCGCAACCTGGTTCAAGAGGAACAAGCCCAGAAAGTGGTGACCATGCCAGAGCGACTTTACGAGTATCGTGTTTATGAACGCATGTCAGCAGGGATTGGAGCTTCGGTCTATGATGATCAGAATTTTGATACGGTTTACTTTAATGAGGAGTTGGCTCATGATTTTGCATCATGGGTGTCTGGGGACTCCATGGAACCTAAATACCAAAATGGTTCAGTAGCTCTGATTCGAGAGACAGGATTTGACTATGACGGGGCGGTTTATGCAGTGGTTTGCAACAACCAGACCTATATCAAACGGGTCTATCGAGAGGAAGATGGCTTGCGTCTAGTCTCTATCAATCCTAAATATAAAGATATTTTCATCTCCTATGAGGAAGATCCTCGGATTGTGGGGATTATCGTTGGGAACTTTGTGCCGATGGAGGGCTAGCCTATGGGCTACTTCGATTATTCCCGAGAGCCTAAAAGTGACATCGCCTTTGTCGATATGAAATCCTTTTATGCCAGTGTTGAGTGTGTGAAAAGGGGCTTGCATCCGCTGAAAACCTCGCTTTGTGTCATGAGTCGCGCGGATAATTCAACTGGTCTTATCCTAGCCTCCTCTCCTATGTTTAAGAAGATTTTTGGCAAGTCAAATGTTGGTCGGGCCTACGATTTGCCTTTTGATATTAAAACGCGAAAATTTTCCTATTACAATGCTCGAAAGCAAGGGCTACCGACTGACTCGGACTATGTTCGCTACATCGAAGATTGGGCTCAAGTGACCTTGATTGTCCCTCCTCGAATGGACGAGTACATTGCAACCAATATGGAAATCCAGCGAATCTTTCAAAACTATGGCAGTCCAGATGATATTTATCCTTACTCTATCGATGAGGGTTTTATTGACCTGACTAGTTCACTTAATTATTTCATTTCAGACAAGAGTCTCTCTCGCAAAGACAAGCTGGATATGCTTTCTGCTCGTATTCAGAGGGATATTTGGAGGCAGACAGGGATCTACTCTACAGTAGGTATGTCCAATGCCAATCCCTTACTGGCCAAGTTGGCTCTGGATAATGAGGCCAAGCACACTCCGACCATGAGGGCCAACTGGTCTTATCAGGATGTGGAAGAGAAGGTCTGGTCCATTCCCAAGATGACGGATTTTTGGGGGATTGGCAGGGGGATGGAGAAACGCTTGCATGCTCTGGGGATTCTTTCCATCAAGGAATTAGCAACCAGCAATCCCGACCAGCTAAAGAAAGCACTGGGTCAGGCTGGTCTGCGTTTGTGGTTTCATGCTAACGGGATTGATGAGAGCAATGTTCATAAGCCCTATAAGGCCAAATCCAAGGGCTTGGGGAATTCTCAAATCTTGCCGAGAGACTACGTGAAGCTACGGGATATTGAAATTATTCTTCGAGAAATGGCGGAGCAGGTGGCTATTAGATTGAGAAGGTCTGGCAAGAAAACAACCCTTGTCTCTATCTATGTTGGTTTCTCTAAACAGGAGGTCAGGTCGTCTATTCACACACAAATGAAGGTCGAACCGACCAATAATACAGCTGTCTTAACGAATTATGTTTTGAAGTTATTTCATAACAAATACACTTCTGGAGCGGTCAGAAGTGTCGGAGTTAACTATTCAGGCTTTGTAGACGATTCCTTTGGTTTGATATCTCTCTTTGATGATGTTGACAAGTTAGAAAAAGAAGAAAGGCTCCAGACGGCCATTGACTCCATTCGGGAACAATTTGGTTTCACTTCTCTCTTAAAGGCCAATGCACTGGAAGAAGCCTCTAGGAGTTTTGCTAGAAGCAAGCTGATTGGGGGACATTCTGCTGGAGGATTAGATGGATTAAAATGATTGATCGTTCTTATTTACCTTTTCAATCCGCGCGAGATTATCAAGATCCAGGTATGCAGAAGTGGATGGGATTTTACCTCTCAGAACACACTAGTTCGCTCAGTGAAGAAAAAAACCGTGTTGATTTTTCGACGGATTTGACTCCAGATGATAAGTTGCACTTGCTTTCTCAGCTTTATGTTGGCCAACTTAGGGGAAGTTTTGTGCTAAAGGAAAAGAAGCAGAAAATCACTATCATCGGTGTGGTGAGAGAGTTATCGCCTCATACTCTATCTATTAGGACAAACGTGGGATATAGGTTGATAGATGTTGCAGATATCCTAGAAATTCGATTGTGGGAGGAGGGAGTTTATGACTAGAAAAGAGCTGTATGAAAACAAACTGCAGATGGATTATTTTTCAGATAACTATATTCATTTTGAAGAGGATTTTCAAAAATACTCTGCCATGAACGTACCCTTGACTTTCTTGATTGATGACATCCTACGAACCATGGCGATGAATCAGAAAAACTATTTTGTCTTAAACAAGGAAAATGCCAAGGATGGGCGGGAGCATCGTTTTTATTTTAGAGTGGTAACGGAAAAAGCGTGTCCCAGAAATAGGACCTATACATACTCAGGAGTCAAGAATAGCAGTCAGTAGTGCCTTGTCTGCTATGAATGTATCATTTTTACAACACTTCATGGTTCATATCATGGGGTGTTTTTCTATTTAAGTCAAAGCCCATCAAAAAATCTCACTATTCATCAGGCTAAAGGAAACCTAATCATAGTGAGATTGTGAGTTATAGTAGATTTTGTATGGCCTCTTCAATTTGTTTTGGGTCTGTTTTTGAAGAGAAGCGTTCAAAGACCTGCCCATCACGACCGATGAGAAACTTAGCGAAATTCCATTCGACTCGTTTTCCCAGTGGACCAGATTTCTGGTCTTTCAACCAAACATAGAGGGGATCTGCCTCCTTACCGTTGACCTTGATCTTGGCAAAACGTGGGAAGCTGGTTTGATAATGTAGGCTACAGAAGGTGTTGATTTCCTCTGCGCTGCCTGGTGCTTGTCCCATAAACTGATTGCAAGGGAAATCCAAGATTTCAAACCCCTGATCTTGATAGTGATCATAGAGTTCTTGCAGCCCTTTGTACTGGGGGGTTAACCCACATCCGGTAGCAGTGTTGACAATCAAGAGAACTTTACCACGATAGGCATTTAGTGAAGTTTCTTGCTTGTCTTGGTTCAAGACTGAAAAATCGTATAGTGAAGTCATTGCTTGCTTTTCTCCTTCTGTTTGGTATTTTTAGGAGGTTTCTCCTCCTGTAGGGATAGAAATCCGTAGGTCAGAGTTCCAAAAATGCTACCGATAATCAGGCCATACATTAGGAAAGGACCACTTTTATCGAATTGCATGAGCAACTTCCCAAAATCTGAAAAGGACATCTGCTGAACGAAGACTTTATGAAAGATGAGTAAGGTAAAGAAGCCGATCTGAATACCGATAAACACAATCCAGCTTCGGAATTTGATTTGGGCTTTGCTGTAGGTCTTGAGGATGATTTCTGATTTGTCATCCTTTTCAAGATGAAGCTCTTGGACGGCTCTTTGGGTTTTTAAAGTAATGAAAAAAATGAGTCCAGAGTAAACATAGGGCATAGCATAGCGAACCACTTCTATGAAGCGTCCAAATAACAGATAAAACAAGAAGAGAAAGAAGGAAGAATAAACGATTTGAACCATAGAACGGGCACAAGCCTTGTAGATAATCTCTTGTCGGCATTCATCAAAAGGGCCCTGAATGTGAAAGAGATTTCGAAGTAGGCGAGTGGTTAAGTCTTCTTTTTTCATGCTAGTAACCTCCTAAATGAGTGGTTTTTGATTGACTTCTTTAACGAGTTGATAGAAAGTATAGAAGTAAATCAAGCTAAAAATGATACAGGTTGTTATAAATACTAGGTATCTCCAATCTGCAGGACGCCTTAAAAGTTGTGGGAAGGATACGAGAATAAAACAGAGAGATACGTTTAGAAGGCGTATTTTTTTGGATTGGATTTTCTGAAGTATTTGTCCCTTGTTCAGCAAAGGAAGAAATAAAAGGAAAATGATCAAGAAAGGACGCGTAATATGTCCAGAAAACAGGACGAAGGTAATAAAGATGCTGACAAAAATATGACTGAATAGTAAAGTTAGTAATGATTTCATAGGGTACCTCCTAATCCTCATCTTGATCTTTCTTAGCTTTTGCAATGCGACGGGAGATGAGGAACTGTATGCTTGCTCCGAAGAAGATAGAACCGAGAATGCTTGATACACCATTTCTTATAGTGAGAAGAGAATTAAAATAGTCCGGACTTTCACCTATGAGTAGATTGAGAAGAGGAGTTATAAAAAACATCCATAGACCAAAGAACAAACCTGCTTTAAGACCTGGGTAGTGTAGTTGCTTACTTTCTTTCTCACTCAGCATATCCGGATCAATAGCTGTAATCCCTGTTTTTTTCATTTGGTAGGTGACATAGCCAGCAGCGATGAGGGCAATCACTAAAATCAGAGGAGGATAGACCAGAGCCACTAGTTGAGGAAATTTATAGGCTAGAACGAGTGGAATAAGATTTCCGAAAATCATCAGATAAAAGAGGATGATAAAGACTTGGTTACCGATACGATCGGCCTCGCGCCGCTTGTATTCGTCAAGGGGCTCAGAAATGCCGTATGTGCGTTTGATCAGTTTTTCAGTAAAGGTTTCTTTTTTCATGAGTTGGCTCCTTTTTTAAAAATTATCCTCCCAAAAGAGACTGTTTAGGTCAGTTTGGAGGCTGCGGGCGAGATTGAGACAGAGTTCCAGAGTTGGATTGTACTTGTCGTTCTCAATCATATTGATGGTTTGTCTCGAGACACCGATATCCTTGGCGAGTTCGAGCTGGGAAATGCCCAGTTCCTTGCGAAATTCTTTCACACGATTCATCTGGACTCCTTTCTGATTTGTGTCGTATATATTTGACTATATTATATTCTTCTATGGAGTAGATGTCAAGCATATTTGACATATTTCTTAAAGAAATCTTACTTTTTTTGACCTATTTGTCTGACTAGTGCAAGCTAGTCAGATTTGTGGTAAAATAGATAAGATATGACAAAAGAATTTCATCATGTAACGGTCTTACTCCACGAAACGATTGATATGCTCGACGTAAAGCCTGACGGTATCTACGTTGATGCGACTTTGGGTGGAGCGGGCCATAGCGAATATTTATTAAGTAAATTAAGTGAAAAAGGCCATCTCTATGCCTTTGACCAGGACCAGAATGCCATTGACAACGCGCAAAAACGCTTGGCTCCTTACATTGAAAAGGGAATGGTGACTTTTATCAAGGATAACTTCCGTCATTTACAGGCACGTTTGCGCGAAGCTGGTGTTCAGGAAATTGATGGAATTTGTTATGACTTAGGAGTGTCTAGTCCTCAGTTGGACCAGCGTGAGCGTGGTTTTTCTTATAAAAAGGATGCGCCACTGGACATGCGCATGAATCAGGATGCTAGTCTGACAGCCTATGAAGTGGTGAATCACTATGACTATCATGACTTGGTTCGTATTTTCTTCAAGTATGGTGAGGATAAATTCTCTAAACAGATTGCGCGTAAGATTGAACAAGCGCGTGAAGTCAAGCCAATCGAGACAACGACTGAGTTAGCAGAAATTATCAAGTCGGCCAAACCTGCCAAGGAGCTCAAGAAGAAGGGCCATCCTGCCAAGCAGATTTTCCAGGCTATTCGAATTGAAGTCAATGATGAACTGGGAGCGGCAGATGAATCCATCCAGCAGGCTATGGAGATGTTGGCTCTAGATGGTAGAATTTCAGTGATTACCTTCCATTCACTAGAAGACCGCTTGACCAAACAATTGTTCAAGGAAGCTTCAACTGTGGAAGTTCCCAAAGGTTTGCCTTTCATCCCAGATGATCTCAAGCCCAAGATGGAATTGGTATCCCGTAAGCCAATCTTGCCAAGTGCAGAAGAATTAGAAGCCAATAACCGCTCGCACTCAGCTAAGTTGCGTGTGGCCAGAAAAATTCACAAGTAAGAGGGAAAAATGGTAGATAAGAAAGAAACAACCAGTCAATTCTTGCAGAATCGTATAAAAAAATTCTCACGTGTGGAGAAGGCTTTTTATCTTTCCATCGCTTTTACGGCACTCGTTTTAGCAGTGAGCATTATCTTTATGCAGACACGACTCTTGCAAGTGCAAAGTGATTTGACAAAAATCAATGCGCAGATAGAGGAAAAGAAGACAGAGCTGGACGATGCCAAGCAGGAAGTGAATGAATTGATTCGTTCAGAGCGCTTGAAAGAAATTGCAGATAAAAAAGATTTGAAATTGAATAATGAAAACATCCGAACAGCGGAGTAAGATATGAAATGGACAGAAAAAATAACCCGATTTGCGGTAAAAAATCGTAAATCTCCAGCAGAAAACCGTAGGATAGTTGGCAAGTACCTCAGCTTTGTAGCTGTTGCCCTTTTCGGCCTCTTTTTGGCCAATTTTGCTTATATTATCGCAAAAGGTAATATATTTGGTACTGACTTGGTAAAAGAGGCTAAAAAGGTTCACCAAACCACTCGAACAGTTCCTGCCAAACGTGGGACTATCTATGACCGAAATGGAGTGCCTATTGCTGAAGATGCGACTTCCTATAACGTCTATGCTGTTATTGATAAAAAATACAAGTCAGCAACTGGAAAAATTCTTTATGTAGAGGATTCGCAGTTTAATAAGGTAGCTGAAGTCTTCCATAAGTATTTGGATATGGATGAAGCTTATGTGAAAGAGCAATTGGCTCAACCAAATCTGACCCAGGTTTCCTTTGGTGCAAAAGGAAATGGGATTACCTATGCCAATATGATGGCTATTAAAAAAGATTTGAAAGATGCTAGTGTGGAAGGAATAGACTTTACAACTAGCCCTAACAGAAGCTACCCAAATGGACAATTTGCTTCTAGTTTTATTGGGTTAGCCCAACTTCATGAAAATGAGGACGGCAGTAAGAGTTTATTAGGAACTTTTGGTCTGGAGAGTTCGTTAAATACCATTCTTGCTGGGACAGACGGTATTATTACCTATGAAAAAGACCGTGTAGGAAATATCGTACCAGGAACAGAACAGGTGTCGCAACAAACTGTGGATGGCAAGGATGTTTATACAACATTGTCTAGCCCGCTCCAATCTTTCATGGAAACTCAGATGGATGCCTTTCTAGAAAAAGTAAAAGGTAAGTATATGACCGCGACCTTGGTCAGTGCAAAGACCGGTGAAATCCTTGCTACCACCCAACGACCTACCTTTAATGCAGATACTAAGGATGGTATCACCAAAGACTTTGTTTGGCGTGATATTCTTTATCAAAGTAATTACGAACCAGGATCAGCCCTGAAGGTCATGACGCTAGCAGCTTCTATTGATAACAATACCTTCCCAGGTGGAGAATACTTCAATAGTAGTGAATTAAAAATAGCGGATGCGACAATTCGAGATTGGGATGTTAATGAGGGTTTGACGACTGGTGGGATGATGACTTTCTTACAAGGTTTCGCTCACTCCAGTAATGTTGGAATGAGTCTACTTGAACAAAAAATGGGAGATGCTACTTGGTTGGATTATCTAAACCGCTTTAAGTTTGGGGTTCCGACGCGTTTTGGTCTGACTGATGAGTATTCAGGTCAATTGCCTGCAGATAATATTGTTAATATTGCCATGAGTGCATTTGGTCAGGGGATTTCTGTAACGCAGACCCAGATGCTACGTGCTTTTACAGCCATTGCCAATGATGGGGTTATGTTGGAGCCTAAATTTATTACGGCCTTGTATGATCCAAATGATCAAACTGCTCGGAAATCACAAAAAGAAGTTGTGGGAAATCCTGTGTCTAAAGATGCAGCGAGCTTGACGCGAACGCATATGGTTTTAGTCGGTACCGATCCAGTATATGGAACTATGTATAATCATAAGACAGGGAAACCAACTGTCAATGTTCCAGGACAAAATGTAGCCCTCAAGTCTGGTACGGCTCAAATCGCTGACGAGAAAAATGGAGGCTACTTAGTTGGTTCGACCAATTACATTTTCTCGGTTGTGGCTATGAACCCTGCTGAAAATCCTGATTTTATCTTGTATGTAACGGTTCAACAACCTGAACATTATTCAGGTATCCAGTTGGGAGAATTTGCCAACCCAATCTTGGAGCGGGCTTCAGCTATGAAAGAATCTCTCAATCTTCAATCTCCAGCCAAGAATTTAGATAAAGTTACGACAGAGTCTTCTTATGCAATGCCTAGCATCAAGGATATTTCACCTGGTGAGTTGGCGGAAGCCTTACGCCGAAATATTGTGCAACCAATCGTTGTAGGTACTGGAACAAAGATTAAAGAATCATCTGTAGAAGAGGGGACCAATCTTGCACCAAACCAACAAGTTCTCCTTTTATCGGATAAGGTAGAAGAAATTCCAGACATGTATGGCTGGAAAAAAGAGATTGCCGAGACCTTTGCTAAATGGTTGGATATTGAACTGGAATTTGAAGGTTCAGGTTCCGTCGTTCAGAAGCAAGATGTTCGGACTAATACAGCTATCAAAAACATTAAAAAAATTAAATTAACTTTAGGAGACTAATATGTTTATTTCTATTAGTGCTGGAATTGTGACATTTTTACTAACTTTAGTAGGAATTCCGGCCTTTATCCAATTTTATAGAAAGGCGCAAATTACAGGCCAGCAAATGCATGAGGATGTCAAACAGCACCAGGCAAAAGCTGGGACTCCTACAATGGGAGGTTTGGTTTTCTTAATTGCTTCTGTTTTAGTTGCTTTCTTTTTCGCCCTATTTAGTAATCAACTCAGCAATAATGTCGGTATGATTTTATTTATCTTGGTTCTTTATGGTTTAATCGGATTTTTAGATGACTTCCTTAAGGTCTTCCGAAAAATCAATGAGGGACTTAATCCCAAACAGAAATTGGCTCTTCAGCTTCTAGGTGGCGTCATTTTCTACCTTTTCTATGAGCGCGGTGGAGATATGCTTTCTGTCTTTGGTTACCAAGTGCATCTAGGGATTTTCTATATTGTCTTCGCTCTTTTCTGGCTAGTCGGTTTTTCAAACGCAGTAAACTTGACAGACGGCATTGACGGTTTAGCTAGTATTTCCGTTGTGATTAGTTTGTCTGCTTATGGAGTTATTGCCTATGTGCAAGGTCAGATGGATATTCTTCTAGTGATTCTTGCCATGATTGGTGGTTTGCTTGCTTTCTTCGTCTTTAACCATAAGCCTGCTAAGGTCTTTATGGGAGATGTGGGAAGTTTGGCTCTCGGTGGAATGCTGGCAGCTATCTCTATGGCCCTCCACCAAGAATGGACTCTCTTGATTATCGGAATTGTTTATGTCTTTGAAACAACTTCGGTCATGATGCAAGTCAGCTATTTCAAACTGACAGGTGGTAAACGTATTTTCCGTATGACGCCTGTGCATCACCATTTTGAACTTGGAGGATTGTCTGGTAAAGGAAATCCTTGGAGCGAGTGGAAGGTTGACTTCTTCTTTTGGGGAGTGGGGCTTCTAGCAAGTCTCCTGACCCTAGCAATTTTGTATTTGATGTAAGAATGGCACCCTGATGTTTCAGGGTGTTTTTGCTTTTTAAAAAATATTGGTCAATTAAAGTCAAAACCCTTGACCTTTTCTGACTAATGTAGTATATTATGAACGTAAGGTGAATGAAAACCTTACTAAAACACTTGTTTAAAGTAAAATAGAAAGAGGTGGGGTCTATGTTTAATCTAGAAATCTTCAGAAGTAAAGATAGTCTACTCCTGCTTGAAAAAGAAAAACCAGAAATAGTACGTAGAGTAGCAATCTAGCTAGTCTAAATTTTTTAAGATAAAGGTCAAAGATAGTCAATATCAGTAATCATAACTAAGTAAATAAAAAGAGGTAAAGAATATGAACAACAACTTTAATAATTTTAACAACATGGATGATTTGTTTAACCAATTGATGGGTGGTATGCGAGGATATAGTTCTGAAAATCGCCGTTACTTGATTAATGGACGTGAAGTCACACCTGAGGAATTTGCTCACTATCGTGCAACTGGTCAATTACCAGGAAGTGCAGAAGTTGATGGCCAAATGCCAAAACAGGCTTCAAGTATGAAGCAAGACGGTGTCCTTGCAAAACTAGGTCGAAACTTGACAGCAGAAGCACGTGAGGGCAAGCTGGATCCTGTTATCGGACGAAACAAGGAAATTCAAGAAACATCTGAAATCCTCTCACGCCGTACCAAGAACAATCCTGTTTTAGTCGGAGACGCAGGTGTTGGTAAGACAGCAGTTGTCGAAGGTCTAGCACAAGCCATTGTGAATGGTGATGTTCCAGCTGCTATTAAGAATAAGGAAATTATTTCCATTGATATCTCTGGTCTTGAGGCTGGTACTCAATACCGTGGTAGTTTTGAAGAAAACGTTCAAAACTTAGTCAATGAGGTCAAAGAAGCAGGGAATATTATCCTCTTCTTTGATGAAATTCACCAAATACTTGGTGCTGGATCTACTGGAGGTGACAGTGGTTCTAAAGGGCTTGCGGACATTCTCAAGCCAGCCCTCTCTCGTGGGGAATTGACCGTGATTGGAGCGACAACTCAAGACGAATATCGTAACACTATCTTGAAGAATGCTGCTCTTGCTCGTCGTTTCAACGAAGTCAAGGTCAATGCTCCATCTGTTGAAGATACTTTCAAGATTCTTCAAGGTATTCGAGATCTTTATCAACAACACCACAATGTTATTTTGCCAGATGAAGTCCTAAAAGCAGCGGTGGATTATTCTGTCCAGTATATTCCTCAACGTAGCTTGCCAGATAAGGCTATTGACCTTGTCGATGTTACGGCAGCTCACTTGGCAGCACAACATCCTGTAACAGATGTTCATGCTGTTGAACGGGAGATCGAGGCAGAAAAAGACAAGCAAGAAAAAGCAGTTGAGGCAGAAGATTTTGAAGCAGCTCTAAACTATAAAACACGCATTGCAGAATTGGAAAAGAAAATCGAAAACCATACAGAAGATATGAAAGTGACTGCAAGTGTCAACGATGTGGCTGAATCTGTAGAACGTATGACGGGTATTCCAGTATCTCAAATGGGGGCTACGGACATCGAACGTTTGAAAGATATGGGTCATCGTTTGCAGACGAAAGTTATTGGTCAAGATAAGGCCGTTGAAGCAGTAGCAAAAGCTATCCGTCGTAACCGTGCTGGTTTTGATGAAGGTAACCGTCCAATCGGTAGCTTCCTCTTTGTAGGTCCAACTGGGGTTGGTAAGACTGAACTTGCTAAACAATTGGCGCTAGATATGTTTGGAACCAAGGACGCAATCATTCGTTTGGATATGTCTGAATACAGTGACCGCACAGCCGTTTCTAAGCTAATTGGTACAACAGCAGGATATGTGGGTTATGATGACAATAGCAATACCTTAACAGAACGTGTGCGTCGCAATCCTTATTCTATCATTCTCTTGGACGAGATTGAAAAGGCTGATCCTCAAGTGATCACTCTTCTCCTCCAAGTCTTGGATGACGGTCGTTTGACAGATGGTCAAGGAAATACGGTGAACTTCAAGAACACTGTTATTATCGCAACATCAAATGCTGGATTTGGCTATGAAGCCAACTTGACAGAAGATGCGGACAAACCAGAATTGATGGACCGTTTGAAACCATTCTTCCGTCCAGAATTCCTCAACCGCTTTAACGCAGTTATCGAGTTCTCACACTTGACGAAGGACGATCTTTCTAAGATTGTAGATTTGATGTTGGCTGAAGTTAACCAAACCTTGGCTAAGAAAGACATTGATTTGGTAGTCAGTCAAGCAGCTAAAGACTATATCACAGAAGAAGGCTATGACGAAGTCATGGGTGTTCGTCCACTCCGTCGGGTAGTTGAACAACAAATCCGTGACAAAGTGACAGACTTCCACTTGGATCATCTAGATGCCAAACATCTGGAAGCAGATATGGAAGATGGTGGTTTAGTTATTCGTGAAAAAGCCTAACTCAAGATTTTGAGAATAAAAAAGAAGGAACCAGCTGAAAAAACTGGTTCCTTTTGTATTTAAATCACATGGCGTTCAAAGGCATCATCTGAGATTCCTTGGTCCAAGATGAGTTTAGCCCATTCTTTAGCAGAAAAGAGGCTGTGGTCCTTGTAGTTTCCGCAAGATTCGATGGTTGTTCCAGGGACATCTTCCCAAGTAGTAGTTTCAGCGATTTCCTTGAGCGAATCCTTGATAACAGCTGCAATCTCGGCGCTGGTATGGCGACCCCACATAATCATGTGGAAACCTGTACGGCAGCCAAATGGCGAACAGTCAATCATACCGTCAATTCGGGTACGGATGAGTTTGGCTAAGAGGTGTTCAATGGTGTGAAGGCCAGCGGTAGGAATAGAGTCCTCATTTGGTTGTACCAAGCGAATATCATAATTGGAGATGATGTCTCCCTTTGGCCCTGTTTCTTCCCCAATCAAGCGGACATAAGGTGCTTTAACAATAGTGTGGTCAAGTTCAAAACTTTCAACAATAACTTCTTTTGACATGGTAAATCCTTTCAGTTTTCTTCTTTCATTATAACATAAAGCCGGCTCTTGAGGCAGAGAGAAAACCTCTCCGAGGTTGGAGAGGTTGAAATCTTTATTTACGATACAAGCGGTCGTATTGGTAGTAAGGGTCAAAGGTTACGTTGATACCCAGTTTACGAAGGACATTCTTGTCTTCATCGGTTAAGATGATGGTTGAGTGGGCTTCGCTTCCTTTGAGGTTGCCAAGTTCTTCCATAGCACGAGCAGCATCAGGATTTTCTGTAGCTGTGATAGCAAGTGCAATCAAAATTTCATTTGAATGTAGGCGTGGATTACGGCTACCGAGATGATCGATTTTAAGACCTTGGATTGGCTTAACAACTTCAGGCTCGATTAGTTTTACTTCCTTGGCAATGTTAGCTGATTTCTTGATGGCGTTGATAAGAGCAGCGGCTGTAGGACCAAAGAGTTCTGAGTTCTTACCAGTGACAATTTCCCCATTTGGCAATTCAAGGGCTAGAGCTGGTCCGCCAGTTTCTTCTGCTTTTTGGCGTGCAGCAACAGCAACCTTACGGTCTGCAGGTGTGATACCGAGGTCGTTCATAAGCAACTCGATTTTCTTGACAGCAGCTTCGCCAACTTTTTCGGCTTTAAAATCAAGAACAGTTTGATAGTAACGGCGGATGATTTCTTGTTTAGAAGCTTCGATAGCAGCCTCATCATCTGTAATAGCGAAACCAACCATGTTGACACCCATGTCTGTTGGTGAAGCGTATGGAGATTCACCAAGGATACGTTCCAACATACGTTTGAGCACTGGGAAGATTTCGATATCACGGTTGTAGTTGACAGTGGTTTCTCCATAGGTTTGAAGATGGAAAGGATCAATCATGTTGACATCATCAAGGTCAGCTGTAGCAGCTTCATAAGCCAAGTTGACTGGATGATGAAGGGGAAGATTCCAAACTGGGAAGGTTTCAAATTTAGCGTAGCCAGACTTGATGCCATTGATTTGGTCGTGGTACATATTGGACATACACGTTGCCAATTTTCCAGAACCAGGTCCAGGAGCGGTTACGACAATCAAGTTACGACTGGTTTTGATGTAGTCATTTTTCCCCATTCCTTCGGGTGAAATGATGTGATCCATATCCGTCGGATATCCTTTGATTGGATAATGAAGATAAGAATCAATTCCGTTTTTATCAAGTTGGTTGCGGAAGGCATCTGCAGCTGGTTGACCAGCGTACTGTGTGATGACAACGGAGCCAACAAAAATTCCCAATTCATTGAATTTGTCAATCAAACGAAGAACTTCTTGGTCATAAGAAATGCCCAAGTCACCACGTGCCTTGGAATGTTCGATGTTGCTAGCATTAATAGCAATCACAACCTCAACCTGCTCTTTCAATTCTTGCAAGAGCTTGATTTTGTTGTCAGGTTCATAACCAGGAAGGACACGAGCAGCGTGAAAGTCTTCTAACATTTTGCCACCAAACTCCAAGTAGAGCTTGCCGTCAAATTGGTTAATGCGCTCCAAAATATGGTCGCGCTGTAGATTTAAATATTGTTCAGAACTAAAAGCTTGTTTTTTCATTTTTTTACCTCTGACCTCTATTATAATAAAAAATTGGAAGTTAGGAAACTATGGAGTTAAAAAAGGAATCAAAAAGATTAGGCAAACGCTTGCACAAAACTCTGAAAAGCGCTATCATAGACTATAGATTATTAAAATAATGAGGTAAGAAGATGCAAGAAAAATGGTGGCACAACGCCGTAGTCTATCAAGTTTATCCTAAGAGCTTTATGGATAGCAACGGAGATGGAATTGGCGATTTGCCAGGTATTACCAGTAAGTTAGACTATCTAGCTAAGTTAGGAATTACAGCGATTTGGCTTTCTCCAGTTTATGACAGTCCTATGGATGATAATGGCTATGATATTGCTGATTATCAAGCGATTGCGGCTATTTTCGGGACCATGGAGGATATGGACCAACTGATCGCGGAAGCTAAGAAGCGTGATATTCGTATCATCATGGACTTGGTGGTTAATCATACCTCAGATGAGCATGCTTGGTTTGTCGAGGCCTGTGAAAATCCTGATAGCCCTGAGCGAGATTACTATATCTGGCGGGATGAGCCTAACGATTTAGATTCTATCTTTAGTGGGTCTGCTTGGGAATATGATGAAAAGTCAGGTCAATATTATCTCCACTTTTTCAGTAAAAAACAGCCTGATCTCAACTGGGAAAATGAAAAACTTCGCCAGAAAGTTTATGAGATGATGAACTTCTGGATTGATAAAGGCATTGGTGGTTTCCGCATGGATGTCATTGACATGATTGGGAAAATTCCTGACGAGAAGGTGGTTAATAATGGTCCCATGCTCCATCCTTATCTCAAGGAGATGAATCAAGCGACCTTTGGAGATCAGGATCTCTTGACAGTAGGGGAAACCTGGGGAGCAACTCCAGAGATTG
The DNA here is from genome assembly GCF_946188375.1 of Streptococcus mitis. Taxonomy (GTDB): domain Bacteria; phylum Bacillota; class Bacilli; order Lactobacillales; family Streptococcaceae; genus Streptococcus; species Streptococcus mitis_CX. Next base: position 37,640 of record NZ_CAMHUS010000010.1, on the reverse strand, counting down.
CCAAGCTCTACTCTGATCCAAAGGGCCAAGAATTGTCTATGGTCTTCCAGTTTGAGCATATCTGTCTTCAGTATCAGGAAGGTCAGCCTAAATGGCACTATCAAAAAGAGCTGAATATCGCTAAGTTGAAAGAGATTTTCAACAAATGGCAGACAGAGTTAGGAGTTGAGGACGGTTGGAATTCGCTCTTCTGGAACAATCATGACCTCCCTCGTATTGTCTCAATCTGGGGGAATGACCAAGAATACCGTGAAAAATCTGCCAAAGCCTTTGCAATTTTGCTTCATCTCATGAGAGGGACACCTTATATCTACCAGGGTGAGGAGATTGGGATGACCAACTATCCGTTTGAAACGCTGGATCAAGTAGAAGATATTGAATCCCTCAACTATGCGCGTGAAGCTCTTGAAAAAGGTGTTCCGATGGAAGAAATCATGGACAGTATCCGTGTCATTGGTCGTGACAATGCCCGTACCCCTATGCAATGGGATGAGAGCAAAAACGCTGGTTTCTCGACAGGTCAGCCTTGGTTGGCAGTCAATCCAAACTATGAAGTAATCAACGTTCAGAAAGCGCTGGCAAATCCAGAATCTATTTTCTATACTTATCAGAAACTGGTTCAAATCCGTAAGGAGAATAGCTGGCTGATTCGAGCTGACTTTGAACTATTGGAAACAGCTGACAAGGTCTTTGCCTATATCCGTAAAGATGGCGACCGTCGTTTTCTAGTTGTGGCTAACTTGTCCAATGAAGAGCAAGACTTGACCGTAGAAGGAAACGTCAAATCGGTCTTGATTGAAAACACCGTGGCTCAGGAAGTCTTTGAAAAACAAATCTTAGCTCCATGGGATGCTTTCTGTGTGGAAATGACTAACTAAAAAGTGAGAACCTTGAGCCTTAGAGTTTGAGGTTTTTTGCTAAAAGTTGTGTAAAAAACTCTTTTAAAAATATTTGTTAGAATTTTCTAACAAATCGCACTAAAATTCTTGTATTTATAAAAAAATAAGGTATAATAGTGAAAATACTTTCTTAAAGGAGATTACCTATGAAATCGAAAAAGTGGCTCTTAGGAGCAGGAGTGACCTTGAGTACAGCCATTCTTTTAACAGCTTGTGGGAAAAGTGAAAAGAATGCAGATGCTCCCAAAACATTCTCTTATGTTTATGCTGTTGATCCATCATCCTTGGATTATAGCGTTACAAGTAAAAGTTCAACTTCTGACGTAATAGGTAATGTCGTCGACGGTCTTTTAGAGAATGATAAATATGGGAATCTCATTCCTTCTCTAGCAGAGGATTGGTCAGTTTCTAAAGATGGCTTGACTTATACTTACAAACTACGTAAAGGTGTGAAGTGGTATACTTCAGAAGGAGAAGAGTATGCGGAAGTTAAAGCTCAGGATTTTGTCACCGGATTAAAGCATGCAGCAGACGGAAAATCCGATGGTCTTTCTTTGGTTGAGAAATCCATCAAAGGATTGGAGGCTTATGTTAGTGGTGAGACAAACGACTTCTCAACTGTAGGTGTGAAGGCTCTTGATGATTATACGGTAGAATATACCCTTAATAAACCGGAAAGTTTTTGGAACTCTAAAGTAACCACAGCAACCATGCTTCCTGTAAATGAAGAATTTTTGAATGCAACAGGCAAGGATTACGGAGCGCCAACTCCATCAAGTATTCTTTACAATGGCCCATATTTTTTGAAATCTTTGATTTCTAAATCTGTGATTGAATATGAAAAAAATCCTAACTATTGGGATAAGGACAATGTCAAAATTGATAATGTTAAATTGACATTCTATGATGGTTCAGACCAAGAATCCTTAATTCGTAGCTTTACACAAGGTGCCTATACAACTGCACGTCTTTTTCCAACAAGCTCAAACTTTGAATCAACTAAAAAGGAATATGGTGATAAGATTGTATATAGTCCACAAGAGGCAACAAGTTATTATCTCACCGTTAACGTAAATCGTCAGTCCTATAATAAAACTGCTAAAACAGATGAGTCACAAAAAACATCAACAAAAGAAGCTCTTCTCAATAAGAACTTCCGTCAGGCTCTTAATTTTGCATTTAATCGCCACGCCTATACAGCTCAATTAAATGGCGAAGAAGGTGCGGATAAGATTATTCGTAATAGTCTAGTGCCAGATAACTATGTTCAAGTAGCTGGGAAGACTTTCGGGCAGCTGGCTCAGGATGAACTGCTGAAATATGGAGAGCAATGGAAAGATGTGACTCTCACAGATGGCAAGGATACAATTTACAATCCTACAAAGGCCAAGTCTGCGTTTGAGAAAGCGAAGTCAGAATTGCAAACAAAGGGAGTAAGTTTCCCGATTCATTTGGATGTACCAGTAGAACAGACAGATGTAGTTGCAGTTCAACAGACAAATTCATTAAAACAATCGATTGAAGAAACATTGGGAACTGAGAATGTAATTATAGATGTTCTTCAAATGACGGATAATGAGAAGGAAAGTATTACTTCTCAAGCTAAAGTTCCAACCCAAAAAGATTATGATTTGAACGGAACTGGTTGGGGACCAGATTATCAAGATCCAGCAACCTATCTCAATATTTTAGATGCTAAGAAGGGTTCTGCCTTGAAACATCTAGGTATAACAAAGGGCAAGGATCCTGAAGTTATGGCGAAAGTTGGCTTGGATGAATACAAGAAGCTCTTGGATGATGCTGCATCTGAGACAAGTAATCTTGATAAACGATACGAAAAGTATGCCAAAGCACAGGCTTGGGTTGCTGATAGTTCACTTCTTATTCCAGTTGCTTCTTCAGGTGGCTCTCCTATGGTTAGTCGTACTGTTCCATTTACCAAAGCTTATTCACAGGTCGGTATTAAGGGAGATCCATTTATTTTTAAAGGTATGCAACTTCAAAATGATATCGTGACAACTAAAGAGTATGAGGCGGCTCTTAAAAAGTGGCAAAAGGAAAAACTAGAATCTAATGCTCAGTATCAAAAGGATTTAGAAAAACACATAAAATGAGTCTAGGCTTATTTTGTAGATGTTTCTTAGTCAACAAACCGTATAAAAACAAGGGAGGGCTGTATGAAAGACAGAAATCCTTTGTTTTTTTATGACCAAAGTTTATAAATTTTCATTCTAGAAATTCAATTAACTTTACAAATTTCCTCTATTTTGGTAAAATAAACTTATGTTACAAAAACTAACATAAAGGAGAAAGAAGATGAAAACAAAAAAGCGTGTTCTTAGCGCAGGCCTGACCTTTGCGGCTGCTTTGCTTTTAGCTGCTTGCGGACAATCAGGTTCAGATACAAAAACTTACTCATCAACCTTTAGTGGAAATCCAACTACATTTAACTATCTATTAGACTATTACGCTGATAATACAGCCATCATTACCAACCTAGTTGATGGCTTGCTTGAAAATGATAATCACGGGAACCTAGTTCCATCTTTGGCAGAAGACTGGTCTGTTTCAAGCGACGGTCTGACTTATACCTACAAATTGAGAAAAGATGCCAAATGGTTCACGGCCGACGGTGAAGAGTACGCCCCAGTCAAGGCACAGGATTTTGTGACAGGAATTAAGTACGCAGTGGACAATAAATCACAGGCCATTGACTTGATTCAAAATTCCATCAAAGGCTTGAATGATTATATTACAGGAGCGGATTCTGACTTTTCTAAGGTTGGGGTGAAGGCGATTGACGACCAGACTGTTGAGTATACTTTGGCACGCCCAGAACCTTACTGGAACTCAAAAACAACCAACAGTATTCTTTTCCCAGTAAACGAAGAGTTTCTAAATTCAAAAGGGAAAGATTTTGGTACTCTATCTCCAGATAGTATTCTTTACAGCGGACCTTATTTGTTAAAAGATTTCACATCAAAATCATCAATCGAGTATGTGAAAAATCCGCATTACCACGATCATGATAAAGTATCAATTGAACATGTGAAATTGGCTTACTTTGATGGTTCAGACCAAGAATTGACCATCCGTAACTTTGAAAGTGGAGCCTATTCAATCGCTGGGGTTTATCCAAATAGTTCTAACTTTGCCAAGACCAAGGAAAAATATAAGGATAATATCGTTTATAGCTTGCAGGACAAGACTTCTTGGTACTTCAATTTCAACGTCAACCGTAAGGCCTACAACCATACGTCTAAAACGACAGATGAGCAGAAGAAGTCAACTGAGACAGCTGTCTTGAACAAGAACTTCCGCCAAGCGGTGAACTTCGCCTTAGATCGCACAGCCTATTCTGCCCAGTCAAATGGGGAAGAAGCAGCTAGCAAGACCCTTCGTAACACCCTAGTACCTCCTACATTTGTCCAAGTTGGAGACAAGACCTTTGGAGAAGTAGTCGCTTCTAAATTGGTTAACTACGGAACAGAATGGTCAGGCATTGACTTGGCAGATGCTCAGGATGCCTATTTTAACAAAGAAAAGGCCCAAGCAAAATTTGCGGAAGCTAAAAAAGAATTGGCAAGTCAAGGTGTGACTTTCCCTATTCACTTGGATGTGGCTGTTGATCAAACAAGTAAAAATGCTGTGACAGGCATGAACTCTGTTAAGCAGACTCTAGAGTCAGTTTTAGGTGCTGATAACATTGTCATTGATGTTCAGCAACTTTCAACAGATGATTTTAATAACGTAGCCTTCTTAGCACCAACGCCTGCTGATCGAGACTATGATTTGAACTTTGATGGGTGGGTAGGTGACTACCAAGATCCATCAACTTATCTCAATCCTTTCAATGCAGAGGATGGATTCTACCTCAAAATCTTTGGCCTAGATGCTCAGGAAGATAAAGCTAAAATTGCTAGCTTGGGTCTTGATACCTACACCAAGATGCTCAAAGATGCAGATAGCGAAAATAAAGATGTAGCCAAACGTTATGAAAAATATGCTGAAGCACAGGCTTGGATGATTGACAATTCTCTGATTATGTCAGCCATGTCAAGTGGTGGAACAGCATCTGTAACCAAAGTAACGCCATTTACAAGAGGGTACTCAATGGTCGGTATCAAGGGTGATGGCAATAACTACAAGTATATGAAACTGCAAAAAGATACTGTGACAATCAAACAGTTTGAAGAAGCTAAGACTAAATGGGAGCAAGAAAGTAAAAAAGCAATCGAAAAAGCTCAAAAAGAAGCAGAAAATCATGTCAAATAGATGAGCGAGGTTCCGTAAGGGACCTTGTTTATTGTATTTCACAGCAATATATTAAAAGTTAAAACGTAGAAGTTTAGTGAGATATTGAGGATACTTTACTTGGAGAGTATGTATCATACAATGTACTGTTGATGATGTATTTTATGATATAATAAAGTGAAATGAAATAAAAATTGATAATAGAGGTATATCGTGAGTAGATCTTCGAAACGAGCTCGTCAGGGTAAAACAAAAATATTGATTAGTTGGGGGTTGCTAGCTATCTATGCAGTACTAGCAGTCTTTTTATTGTTTTTGATTTTCAAATACAATATGCTAGCCTTCCGATATCTGAACATAGTAGTTACCGTCCTAATTGTAGCCTTAGCTGTCTTGTGCTTCTTTTTAATTCGGTCTAAGAAAGCTAAAAATCTAACGCTGATTTTATTACTACTTGGTATTTTGATTAATGGGACTTCCCTCTTTGTTGTAAGTCAGTTCATTGGATTTACTAGTCGTTTGAATGCAACATCAAATTACTCAAATTATTCGATGAGTATTGCGGTGTTAGCAGATAGTCCAATTGAGAATATCAGTCAGGTAACCAGTGTAATGGGGCCTACTGGGACGGATAAGGACAATATCCAACAGTTACTGAATGATCTGAAGGCTAGTCAAAATAAGGAATTGACAGTCGAAGAAAGCAGTTCTTATCTTGCGGCCTATAAGAGCTTGTTAGCTGGAGATACAAAGGCAATCCTTCTAAACAGTGTCTTTGAAAATATAATCGAATCAGAATATCCAGACTATGCTTCAAAGATTAAGAAAATCTATACCAAAGAATTAACTAAGAAGGTTGAAACTCCAAAGGATGTCAAAGGTGACAGTTTCAACGTTTATATCAGCGGAATTGATACTTACGGTCCAATTAGTTCAGTTTCTCGTTCTGATGTCAATATCATTATGACAGTGAATCGTGAAACTAAAAAGATTCTCTTGACCACAACACCTCGTGATTCCTATGTTCCGATTGCAGACGGAGGGAATAATCAAAAAGATAAGTTGACTCATGCGGGTATTTATGGAGTAGATGCTTCGATTCATACACTGGAAAATCTCTATGGTATTGACTTGAACTATTATGCTCGTTTGAATTTCACCTCTTTCTTGAAATTGATTGATTTACTCGGTGGAGTTGATGTTTATAATGACCAAGAATTTACTGCTCATACAAATGGGAAGTTCTATCCTGTAGGAAGTGTTCATCTTGACTCGGAGCAAGCTCTTAGCTTTGTACGAGAGCGTTATTCATTGGCAGATGGAGACCGAGATCGTGGTCGCAACCAGCAAAAGGTTATTGTCGCTATTTTGCGAAAGTTAACCTCGACAGAAGCTTTGAAAAATTATGACAGTATTATAAAGGGACTACAAGATTCTTTGCAAACCAATATGCCGCTTGAAACCATGATGAATCTGGCCAATGCCCAACTTGAGAGTGGTGGAACTTATAAGATTATCTCGCAAGATCTCAAAGGAACAGGGCGGATGGATTTACCATCTTATGCCATGCCTGATAGCAACCTCTATATGATGGAAATAAGTGATAGCAGTTTAGAGTCAGTTAAGGCAGCAATCAATGATGTGATGGAAGGAAAATAAGATAAAATGATTGATATTCATTCGCATATCGTATTTGGTGTGGATGATGGTCCGAAAACTAAGCAAGAAAGCAAGATTCTTTTGGCAGAAGTCTATGGATAAGAAGTACGGATTTAAGATGTAAAATATACAATTGTATCATCGATTAAAGTAATCAATCTTGTACAATTGCTACAACAGTTTGTTAAAAAATAAAGGAGCTTAAGATGTACAATTATCTTGTTGTTGGTGCTGGTCTCTTTGGTGCAGTCTTTGCCCATGAAGCAGCCTTAAAAGGAAAAAAAGTAAAAGTCATTGAAAAACGAAATCATATCGCGGGTAATATCTATACTCGTGAAGAGGAAGGAATTCAAGTTCATCAATATGGTGCCCATATATTCCATACTTCTGATAAGGAGATTTGGGATTATGTAAATCAGTTTGCAGATTTTAACCGTTATACTAACTCTCCTGTAGCAAACTATAAGGGTGAGATTTATAACCTCCCTTTTAATATGAATACCTTCAATAAACTCTGGGGAGTTGTAACGCCAGCGGAAGCACAAGCTAAGATTGATGAACAACGTGCTGTTTTAAATGGTAAAACTCCTGAAAATTTGGAAGAACAGGCTATCTCTCTTGTAGGTACAGATATTTATGAAAAATTGATTAAAGACTATACAGAGAAACAGTGGGGGAAACCAACTACTGAACTTCCTGCCTTTATCATTCGCCGTTTGCCAGTACGTTTGACGTATGATAACAACTATTTTAACGATACCTATCAAGGAATTCCAATTGGTGGATACACTCAAATAGTTGAAAAAATGTTGGACCATGAAAACATTGATGTAGAAACCAATGTTGATTTCTTCGCGAATAAAGAGCAATATATGAAGGACTTCCCTAAGATTGTATTTACTGGTATGATTGATGAATTCTTCGACTATAAGTTGGGTGAATTAGAGTATCGTAGTCTTCGTTTTGAAAACGAGACCTTGGATATGGAGAATTACCAAGGAAATGCAGTTGTGAACTATACAGATGCAGAAACTCCATATACTCGAATTATTGAACACAAACATTTTGAGTTTGGGAATCAAGCTAAGACTATCATTACTAAAGAACATTCTAAAACATGGGAAAAAGGTGATGATCCTTATTATCCAGTTAATAATGATCGTAATAATCATTTGTATAAATCATATAAAAAACTTGCTGATGAGCAAGGCAATGTTATCTTTGGTGGTCGTTTAGGACACTATCGCTATTATGATATGCACCAGGTAATCGGAGCAGCCTTGCAGTGTGTAAGAAATGAGTTAGATTAAACAAATCAAACTGCTTACAGAAATATGATTGATCATTCCTCGACTACCTAATGTAGTTGAGGTTTTTTGTTATTATTCATATTTTTGCAAACCTAATGTTTAAAAAATAATTTTCAAAAATTCTGAAAATTCTGTTGACAATGTTTGAAAAAGGGTCTATAATGGATAGAAAAACAGAGGAGAATACTATGAAAACAAGGAAAGTATTGGCTCTTGCGGGAGTGACTTTATTAGCAGCGGGTGTTTTAGCTGCTTGTTCTGGGGGCTCAGGCGCTAAAGGTGAGCAGACCTTTGCCTTTACCTACGAGACAGATCCAGATAATCTCAACTATTTGACAACCAGTAAGGCAGCTACTTCAAACATTACTAGTAACGTCATTGATGGATTGCTTGAAAATGATAAATACGGGAACCTTGTTCCTTCATTGGCAGAAGACTGGTCGGTTTCTAAGGATGGCTTGACTTATACTTATAAGATTCGTCAGGATGCCAAGTGGTACACGTCTGAGGGAGAAGAGTACGCTCCTGTTAAGGCTCAGGACTTTGTGACAGGTCTTAAATATGCAACAGATAAGAAATCACAAGCCCTTTACTTAGTACAAGATTCAATTAAAGGTTTGGACGCATATGCTAAAGGGGAAGTTAAAGACTTCTCTCAAGTCGGGATTAAAGCCCTTGACGATCAAACAGTTCAATACACTTTGAACAAACCTGAAAGTTTTTGGAATTCTAAAACAACCATGGGTGTGCTTGCGCCGCTCAATGAAGAGTTTTTGAACTCAAAAGGGGATGATTTTGCCAAAGCAACAGATCCAAGCAGTATCTTGTACAATGGTCCTTATTTGCTGAAATCTATTGTGGCTAAATCTTCCGTTGAATTTGCGAAAAATCCGAACTACTGGGATAAGGACAATGTTCATGTTGACAAAGTTAAATTGTCATTCTGGGATGGGCAAGATACCAGCAAACCTGCAGAAAACTTTAAGGACGGTAGCCTTTCAGCAGCTCGTCTCTTTCCAACAAATGCAAGTTTTGCAGAGCTTGAGAAGAGTATGAAAGATAATATCGTCTATACTCAACAAGACTCTACGACTTATCTAGTAGGGACAAATATTGACCGTCAATCCTATAAATATACTTCCAAGACTAGCGACGAACAAAAGACATCTACTAAAAAGGCTCTCTTAAACAAGGACTTCCGCCAAGCTATTGCCTTTGGTTTTGATCGTACAGCCTATGCTTCACAAGTGAACGGTGCTAGTGGTGCAAGCAAAATCTTGCGTAATCTCTTTGTTCCACCAACGTTTGTCCAAGCGGATGGGAAGAACTTTGGCGATATGGTCAAAGAAAAATTGGTGACTTATGGAGATGAATGGAAGGATGTTAATCTTGCCGATGCCCAAGATGGTCTTTACAATCCAGACAAGGCTAAGGCTGAATTTGCGAAGGCTAAGTCAGCCTTACAGGCAGAAGGCGTGACCTTCCCAATTCATTTGGACATGCCAGTTGACCAGACAGCAACTACAAAAGTTCAGCGCGTCCAATCTATGAAACAATCCTTGGAAGCAACTTTAGGAACTGATAATGTCATTATTGATATTCAACAACTACAAAAAGATGAGGTCTTGAATATTACCTACTTTGCTGAGACAGCAGCTGGAGAAGATTGGGATATTTCAGATAATGTTGGTTGGTCTCCAGACTTTGCGGATCCATCTACTTACCTCGATATTATCAAACCATCAGTTGGTGAAAACACTAAAACCTACTTTGGCTTTGATTCTGGTACAGATAATGCTGCAGCTAAGAAGGTTGGTCTGAACGACTATGAGAAATTGGTAACTGAAGCTGGAAATGAGACAATAGATGTAGCAAAACGTTATGATAAGTATGCTACAGCCCAAGCTTGGTTGACAGATAGTGCCTTGATTATTCCAACAACATCACTCACTGGTCGCCCAATCTTGTCTAAGATGGTACCATTTACGATGCCGTTTGCCTTCTCTGGTAACAAGGGGACAAGCGATCCGCTCCTATACAAATACTTGGAACTTCAAGACAAGGCAGTCACTGTGGATGAATACCAAAAAGCTCAAGATAAATGGATGAAAGAAAAAGAAGAATCCAATAAAAAAGCGCAAGAAGAACTTGCAAAACATGTGAAATAAGATAAAAAGAAGTTAGTTATTCGCTAACTTCTTTTGGTTTATCGAAAATGAGTTGAAACCTCTCTTCACTTTCAAAGATTATGAAACTAATTTTTTTGTAGAAAAAATCCTGAGTTTTTATTCTCAGGATTTTCTTTCATCTCACTGTTGTGGTTGTTGAACTTGTGGATTTTGTGGCGTTGGTTGTACTGGTTGTGTCGGTTGAACAGCCTGGCCAGCTTGTCCTTGATTAGGATCAGTTGCTGGAGCATTATTTGGTTGTTGACCAACCGTTGTACTTGCCTGTGTAGTTGAACTTTCAGCTGTTGTGCTTGGAGTTTCTACTGTTTGTGTTTGTTGTGTTACTGAATTATTCCATGTGTTCTTTGCGTTGTTCTGGAAGACGAATTCTCCATTTCGGAACAGGCCGTCTGGCATCGTCCAATCTCCAGGTTGGTCATCTTCTGATAGATACGATATCATTGAGCGATAAACCTTAGCAGCAACTAGGAAACCATCTCCAACGATTGGAGTTAAACGATTTGAGTAACCAGTCCATACAGCCATAGAATATTTACGAGTATAACCTACAAACATTTCATCTGGAGCTACGTAGCCAGTGTTCTTGATATACTTTTCAATTTCGTCGTCAGTATAGTTAGAAGTACCTGTCTTACCTGCTTGTGGAAGCCATGGTAGGTAAGCACCACGTCCGGTTCCGTAAGCTAAAACAGTTTTCATCATTTCGGTCATCATATAGGCAGTAGTTTCTTTCATAGCTCGTGTACCAGCATCAGAAAATTCTTTTTCACTACCATCACTAAAGACGATTTTATTGATATAGATTGGTTTGTGGTAAATACCACCATTAGCAAAGGCGGCATAAGCAGCAGCCATTTTTTCACTACTTGCACCGTACTGTTTGTTGGATTCAGTTGTGTTACTTGAAATGGCGTTTGAATAATGCATGCTTGGATAGTCGATACCAAGACCATTAAGGAAGGTTTTAGATCTATCTAGACCGACCTTATTCAAAGTCTCAACGGCTGTGACATTTCGTGATTGTTGGAGTGCATACTGAATTGTAATATTCCCAAAGTAACCATGATCCCAGTTGTAGACAGGAGTATCAGTACCAGGATAGTTATAAGGAACATCATGTACAATAGAAGCAGTAGAGTCATAGACTCCATATTCTAAAGCGGGAGCATAATCAGTGATTGGTTTCATGCTTGATCCCCAGTCACGGTTGGTTTCCACAGCTTGGTTGGTACCAAATGAAACGTTACTTGCTTGGTGACGTGCTCCAAGTTGAGCGATGACTTTACCATTGGAAGTATCTACGATAGTTGAGGCTACTTGAAGGTCATCATCTGGATAAGCAACGTACTCATCTGTATTGTAAACATCCCAAAGTCTCTGTTGAACATTTTTGTCGACATTAGTATAGACTTCCATACCTGTGGTAAGAAGGTTGTAGCCAGTTTCTTGTTCAACTTGGTCGATTACTTCTTTGAGGTAGTTGTCCATATAGGCTGGGTAACTATTGGCTGACTTCAAGCTTTGAAGACCGTCAGTGATAGGCGTATTAATAGCTTTTTCGTAATCTTCTGCACTGATATATTTCTGTCCCTTCATTTCTGAAAGTACCAAGTTACGACGCTCTAGAGCAGCTTCTGGGTGGGAATACGGGTCATATTGGTTAGGTGCCTGAGGCATTCCGGCTAGGAGTGCTAACTGTGGTAAGCTTAAATCCTTCAAGTCTTTTCCATAGTAATTTTCGGCTGCGGTTTGCATTCCATAGTTACCGTTAGACATGTAGACTTTGTTGATGTAGTAGGTCAGGATTTCTTGCTTGGTTGCTTTTTGCTCTAGTTGAACGGCTAGCCAGGCTTCTTGGGCTTTACGTGACAAGGTTTGATCAGCAGTTGAAGTAGAGAAATAAGTTAATTTAATCAATTGCTGAGTCAAGGTTGAAGCCCCTTGGAGTCCTCCTTTCCCTTGGAGGTTTCTCAATGCCGCACCCATGATACGAATGGTATCAACACCTCTATGATCAAAGAAACGGTGGTCTTCGATAGACACAATTGCCTTGACTAAGTCAGTAGGAATTTCATTTGCTTGAGCATTTACGCGACGTTCAGATCCAAGGTCAGCAATCAGTTCGTTTTTGTTGTCATAAATCTTGCTAGAAGTTGTCGCAACTAATTTACTTTCAGATAAGGCTGGAGCCTTGCTAACAAAGTAGAGGAAGACACCACCACCTAATAGAAATAAAGCGATAAATAAGGTAAAGAATGTAATTCCAATATACTTTAAGAATCGCAGAATAGTTTGTTTGTTCATCTTGTTTTACCACCTAGTAAATGTTCTTTGATAATGTCGAGATAGGGAATTTGAGGGAAAGCGCCTTGCTTTATTAAATATCCGTATTCTTGAATATATCCAAGTGGCATTGATTTTTGACCCTTATCTTGATGATAGAAACGAATCAAATCAAGTGCCGGCAACAAATAAGTTTCTTGTCGAGAAGAAAAGTGAAGCAGAACGAAGCAGATACCCTGCTGTTCCAGAACTTGTTCCATATGTTGAATCTGGTGAAGATGGAAGTTCTTTAGTGGAATCGCATTTTTTTGTCGCGTTTCCTTGGCTTCAAAGTCAATGTAATGTCCTCTATACACGCCAGAGTAATCTGTTGTGGAAGCTTGTCTAAAATAGGCTTCTACAATTTTGGCTCGACTACGTTGAGGATAGTCTACTCGGACAATTTGAACAGGCGTCGGCTTTTTATGGATAACTGCCATGCCATGCGTCAGATAGTAGTCGTTTGTAGCGTTGATCATCTTTTCAAAAGTCATTCCTCGATTTGCGAAATTCTTTGGTTGAGAAATGGATGTTTGGCTTTTTTTTGATGAAATTTTATGAGGATAGTTGACCATATTTCTCCTTATTGGTACAATAACATCACTCTATTATACCATAAAAATATGAAGAAAGGTGTAAAAATGACCACAGCTTTGATTATGGGCTATTCTAGCTTTGATTTGGGTGTCTTTAACGAAAAAGATATCAGGTTAAAAATTATAAAGAAAGCGATTAGAAGAGATTTAGAAAATTTAGCAGAAGAGGGGCTTAAATGGCTGGTCTTTACAGGGAACTTGGGATTTGAATCCTGGGTTTTGGATGTCGCAAATGAAATGAAAGAAGAATATGATTTCAGCCTAGCGACGATTTTTGATTTTGAAACACACGGGGAAAATTGGAATGAAGCGAATCAGCTTAAACTTAGCCAATTTAAGCAGGTCGATTTTGTCAAATATGCCTATCCTAAATATGAACATATGGGGCAACTACGAGACTACCAACGATTTTTGCTGGAAAATACTGACTTAGCTTATTTTTTCTATGACCCAGAAAATGAGACCAAACTAAAATTTATGGATAACTTGATGAAAAATCAGGAAGGTTATCGCATAAAAAGGCTAACGTTTGAAGACTTAAATGAACTAGCAGAAAATTTTTCTGAAAAGTAAGCCTTTGACCTTGATTTTTGTTTGCCTTTTTTTATATAATAATACTATTAGAAACCGAGAATGGAGAGAGAGATGGCAAGTATTATTTTTTCAGCAAAAGATATTTTTGAGCAAGAGTTTGGACGTGAAGTCCGTGGATATAGTAAGGTTGAAGTTGATGAATTTTTGGACGATGTCATCAAGGACTACGAAACTTATGCTGCCTTAGTCAAGTCTCTCCGTCAAGAAATTGTAGAGTTGAAGGAAGAATTGTCTCGCAAACCTGAATCTGCACCGGTTCAAGCAGAACCGCTTGAAATGACAGCTACAACTTCTATGACGAATTTTGATATTTTGAAACGCTTGAATCGTCTTGAAAAAGAAGTGTTTGGTAAACAAATTTTGGATAACTCTGATTTATAAGAGCTTATTAGAAAAGTGCAATTTTTGGATAATCGCGTGAGGAGAATTTCTTTTCATGAGGAAAGTCCATGCTAGCACAGGCTGTGATGCCTGTAGTGTTTGTGCTAGGCGAATCCATAAGCCTAGGGACGAGAAATCGTTACGGCAGTTGAAATGGCTAAGTCCTCGGATAGGTCAGAGTATGCTTGAAAGTGCCACAGTGACGGAGTCTTTCTGGAAACGGAGAGAGTGGAACGCGGTAAACCCCTCAAGCTAGCAACCCAAATTTCGGTCGGGGCATGGAGTGCACGGAAACGAACGTAGTACTCTGACTGCTATCAGCTATATGCTGTTAGTGGTAGACAGATGATTATCAAAGGAAGTGGTCCTAGTCACTTCTGGAACAAAACATGGCTTATAGAAAATTGCATATAGGTTGGGGCTGAGAAATTTTCTCAACCTCATTTTTTAAAGTGGACATATAGAAAGGTCTTATAAGACTGAAAATGAAAAAAGAATTTAATTTAATCGCGACTGCTGCAGCGGGGCTTGAGGCTGTCGTTGGTCGTGAAGTACGAGAGTTGGGCTACGATTGTCAGGTTGAGAATGGACGTGTTCGTTTTCAAGGAGACGTGAGAGCCATTATCGAGATCAACCTCTGGCTTCGAGCAGCAGATCGTATCAAGATTATCGTAGGAACTTTCCCAGCTAAGACTTTTGAAGAGCTGTTTCAGGGAGTATTTGCCCTAGATTGGGAAAATTATTTACCGTTCGGGGCACGATTCCCGATTTCAAAAGCCAAATGTGTTAAATCTAAGCTACACAATGAACCCAGTGTTCAGGCTATTTCAAAGAAGGCCGTTGTTAAGAAATTGCAGAAACACTATGCCCGTCCAGAAGGTGTTCCTCTGATGGAGAATGGTCCTGAGTTCAAGATTGAGGTCTCTATTCTTAAAGATATAGCAACTGTCATGATTGATACGACAGGCTCCAGTCTCTTTAAACGAGGATATCGTACTGAAAAAGGTGGGGCTCCGATCAAGGAAAATATGGCAGCAGCTATTTTACAACTTTCTAACTGGTATCCAGACAAGCCTTTGATTGATCCGACCTGTGGTTCAGGAACTTTCTGTATCGAGGCAGTTATGATTGCTCGAAAGATGGCGCCAGGTCTTCGTCGCTCCTTTGCATTTGAGGAATGGAACTGGGTCAGCGACCGCTTGATCCAAGAAGTGCGTACAGAAGCAGCTAAGAAAGTAGATCGTGAGCTTGAACTGGATATCATGGGCTGTGATATTGATGCTCGCATGGTGGAAATTGCTAAGGCCAATGCTCAGGCAGCAGGTGTTGCAGGGGATATTACTTTTAAGCAGATGCGCGTGCAGGATTTGCGTTCCGAAAAAATCAATGGAGTGATTATCTCCAACCCGCCTTATGGGGAACGCTTGTCAGATGATGCAGGGGTTACCAAGCTCTATGCTGAAATGGGGCAAGTATTTGCACCGCTGAAAACTTGGAGCAAATTTATCCTAACTAGTGATGAATCCTTTGAGACCAAGTATGGTAGTCAGGCAGATAAGAAACGTAAGTTGTACAATGGAACCTTGAAAGTGGATTTGTATCAATATTTTGGTCAGCGTGTAAAACGTCAGGAAGTAAAGGAGAAAGGAAAAACTCATGAGTAAGAAAAGACGAAATCGTCATAAAGCAGAACATCAAGAAGCGCAATTTGATTTTGATGATGCTAAAGAGCTAACAGTTGGAGAAGCCATGCGTAAAAATGAAGAGGTGGAAGCAGGGGTATTACCTGGAGATTCTATCTTAGACAAGTATGTGAAGCAACATAAAGATGAAATTGAGGCAGATAAGTTTGAAACGCGTCAGTTTAGCAAAGATGAATTAGTTGAAAAAGAAGAGGTAGAAGAGATAGAGGAAACTCAGACTCTGGATAATTTACTTCAAGAGCTTCGTGAGGGAACAGGAGTAACTTCTCCAGCTCCAGAAGATGAATTGCGTCAGTTTGATGATTTAGAATTAACACGAGTTTCAGAAGCTCCTCTTGTCGAAGAATTTGAGAAGGAAGAAGTACCATTGGTAGGAGCGGAAGAGGCTCTCACACGTTCTCGAGTATCAGATAGTGAAGATGGGAAAAGTAAGAAGAAATGGGTGCTTTACGGGATTCTAGGCGCATTAGTGGTTCTTATCCTTGGAACTGGTTATTATGTTTATCGTCAAGTGGATCGTTCGACCAAGGAAATCCAGACTTCTCAATCAACTACAAACACGCAGTCAGATGCAGAAGAATTCAATAATTTATATGATGCCTTCTATACAGATAGCAACAAAACGGCTTTGAAGAATAGTCAGTTTGATAAGCTGAGTCAACTGAAAACCTTGCTTGATAAGCTAGAAGGTAGTCGTGAATATACGCTTGCAAAATCTAAGTATGATAGCCTAGCAACTCAAATCAAGGCCATTCAAGATGTAAATGCTCAATTTGAGAAGCCAGCTATTGTGGATGGTGTCTTGGATACCAATGCTAAAGCCAAATCGGATGCTAAATTTACAGATATTAAAACTGGAAATACGGAGCTTGATAAAGTTCTAGATAAGGCTATCAGCCTTGGTAAGAGCCAGCAAACAAGTTCTTCAAGCTCAAGTTCAAGTGAAACTAGCAGCTCAAGCTCTCGTCAAGCAAGCGAAAATACTGCTAGTGAGACAAGTCCAAGTAGTTCAAATGCTGCATCAACTGAAACTAGAAGTACCCGCAGTGAAGTCAATATGGGTGTATCAAGTGCAGGAGTTGCTGTTCAAAGAAGTGCGAGTCGTGTTTCTTATAACCAGTCTGCTATTGATGATAGCAATAATTCTGCCTGGGATTTCGCGGATGGTGTCTTAGAACAAATTCTAGCGACTTCACGTTCACGTGGTTATATCACTGGTAACCAATATATCCTTGAACGTGTTAATATCGTTAATGGCAATGGTTATTACAACCTCTACAAGCCAGACGGAACCTATCTCTTTACCCTTAACTGTAAGACAGGATACTTTGTTGGAAATGGTTCTGGACATGCGGATGACTTGGACTACTAAGCAGTCGTTACAAAATTCTTTCTTTTCAAAAGTAAAAATGATAAAATAAAACAAATTAAACAAGAGGAGTGTCAAATGACAAAAGCTAACTTTGGTGTTGTTGGTATGGCCGTAATGGGTCGTAACCTTGCCCTTAATATTGAATCTCGTGGTTACACAGTTGCTATTTACAACCGTAGTAAAGAAAAAACTGAAGATGTAATTGCTTGCCATCCTGAAAAGAACTTTGTACCAAGCTATGACGTTGAAAGTTTTGTAAACTCAATCGAAAAACCTCGTCGTATCATGCTCATGGTTCAAGCTGGACCTGGTACAGATGCTACAATTCAAGCCCTTCTTCCACACCTTGACAAGGGTGATATCTTGATCGACGGAGGAAACACTTTCTACAAAGATACCATCCGTCGTAATGAAGAATTGGCAAACTCAGGTATCAACTTTATCGGTACTGGGGTTTCTGGTGGTGAAAAAGGTGCCCTAGAAGGTCCTTCTATCATGCCTGGTGGACAAAAAGAGGCCTACGAATTGGTTGCGGATGTTCTTGAAGAAATCTCAGCTAAAGCACCAGAAGATGGCAAACCATGTGTGACTTATATCGGTCCTGATGGAGCTGGTCACTATGTGAAAATGGTTCACAACGGTATCGAGTATGGTGATATGCAATTGATCGCAGAAAGTTATGACTTGATGCAACACTTGCTAGGCCTTTCAGCAGAAGATATGGCTGAAATCTTTACTGAGTGGAACAAGGGTGAATTGGACAGCTACTTGATCGAAATCACAGCTGATATCTTGAGCCGTAAAGACGATGAAGGCCAAGATGGACCAATCGTAGACTACATCCTTGATGCCGCAGGTAACAAGGGAACTGGTAAATGGACTAGCCAATCATCTCTTGACCTTGGTGTGCCATTGTCACTCATCACTGAGTCAGTATTTGCACGTTACATTTCAACTTACAAAGAAGAACGTGTGCATGCTAGCAAGGTTCTTCCAAAACCAGCTGCCTTCAAATTTGAAGGAGACAAGGCTGAGTTGATTGAAAAGATCCGTCAAGCCCTTTACTTCTCAAAAATCATTTCATACGCACAAGGTTTTGCGCAATTGCGTGTAGCTTCTAAAGAAAACAACTGGAACTTGCCATTTGCAGATATCGCATCTATCTGGCGTGATGGCTGTATCATCCGTTCTCGTTTCTTGCAAAAGATTACAGATGCTTACAACCGTGATGCAGACCTTGCTAACCTTCTTTTAGATGAATACTTCTTGGATGTCACTGCTAAGTACCAACAAGCAGTGCGTGATATCGTAGCTCTTGCTGTTCAAGCTGGTGTGCCAGTGCCAACTTTCTCAGCAGCGATTACTTACTTTGATAGCTACCGTTCAGCTGACCTTCCAGCTAACTTGATCCAAGCGCAACGTGACTACTTTGGTGCCCACACTTACCAACGTAAAGACAAAGAAGGAACATTCCACTACTCTTGGTATGACGAAAAATAAGTAGGTCTGCCATGGGGAAACGGATTTTATTACTTGAGAAAGAAAGAAATCTAGCTCATTTTTTAAGTTTGGAACTCCAAAAAGAGCAATACCGAGTTGATCAGGTTGAGGAGGGGCAAAAAGCCCTCTCCATGGCTCTTCAGACAGACTATGACTTGATTTTATTGAATGCTCAACTTGGGGATATGACAGCCCAGGATTTTGCAGATAAGCTAAGTCGGACTAAGCCAGCCTCAGTGATTATGGTCTTGGACCATCGTGAAGAATTGCAAGATCAGATTGAGACAATCCAACGCTTTGCCGTTTCTTACATCTATAAACCAGTTATTATTGAGAATCTGGTAGCTCGTATTTCAGCGATTTTCCGTGGTCGGGACTTCATCGACCAACACTGTAGTCAGATGAAGGTTCCAACGTCTTACCGCAATCTGCGTATGGATGTAGAACATCATACCGTTTATCGTGGCGAGGAGATGATTGCTCTGACCCGTCGTGAGTATGACCTTTTGGCTACTCTTATGGGAAGCAAGAAAGTTCTGACTCGTGAGCAGTTGTTGGAAAGTGTCTGGAAGTATGAAAGTGCGACCGAAACAAATATCGTGGATGTCTATATCCGTTATCTACGTAGCAAGCTTGATGTAAAAGGTCAAAAAAGCTACATTAAAACCGTGCGTGGTGTCGGTTACACCATGCAAGAATAGAAAATAGACTAGGAGAACTCAGTTGTAATCATGCAACTGAGTTTATCCATTTCTTTCTTGAGTTTTTTCTCTAGTTTGCTTAAAAGTTTTATTTTAGCATCGAGCGATTGTGAATGGAAACAATCGCTTTTTTTGTGAAAATATAATAAAATAGATAGGAGAAAATAAATACTTGTAGGAAAAAATAATACTCTTCGAAAATCAAATTCAAACCACGTCAGCGTCGCCTTACCGTACTCAAGTACAGCCTGCGGCTAGCTTCCTAGTTTGCCTTTTGATTTTCATTGAGTATGAGACGGTCTTTCCGTCTAGCTAAAAGGAAAACATGACAAAAAAAGTGGGTGTCGGTCAGGCACATAGTAAAATAATTTTAATAGGGGAGCATGCGGTCGTTTACGGTTATCCTGCCATTTCCCTGCCTCTTTTGGAGGTGGTGGTAACTTGTAAGGTAGTTCCTGCAGCGAGTCCTTGGCGTCTCTATGAGGAGGATACCTTGTCCATGGCAGTTTATGCTTCGCTGGAGTATTTGGATATCAAAGAAGCCTGCATTCGCTGTGAGATTGACTCGGCTATCCCTGAAAAACGGGGAATGGGTTCGTCAGCGGCTATCAGCATAGCGGCCATTCGTGCGGTTTTTGACTACTATCAGGCTGATCTGCCTCATGATGTACTAGAAATCTTGGTCAATCGGGCTGAGATGATTGCCCATATGAATCCGAGTGGTTTGGATGCTAAGACCTGTCTCAGTGACCAGCCTATTCGCTTTATTAAGAACGTAGGATTTACAGAGCTTGAGATGAATCTATCCGCATATTTGGTGATTGCAGATACGGGCGTTTATGGTCATACTCGTGAAGCCATCCAAGTGGTTCAAAACAAGGGCAAGGATGCCCTGCAGTTTTTGCATGCCCTGGGAGAATTGACCCAGCAAGCAGAAGAAGCGATTTCACAAAAAGATGCTGAAGGACTGGGACAAATCCTTAGTCAAGCGCATTTACATCTAAAAGAAATTGGTGTTAGTAGCCCTGAGGCGGATTCTCTAGTTGAAACGGCTCTTAGCCATAGTGCTCTGGGTGCCAAGATGAGCGGTGGTGGGCTAGGAGGCTGTATCATAGCCTTGGCAACCAATTTGACTCAAGCTCAAGAACTAGCAGAAAGATTAGAAGAGAAAGGAGCTGTTCAGACATGGATAGAGAGCCTGTAACAGTACGTTCTTACGCAAATATTGCTATTATCAAATATTGGGGAAAGAAAAAAGAGAAAGAGATGGTGCCTGCTACTAGCAGTATCTCTCTGACTTTGGAAAATATGTACACAGAGACGACTTTGTCATCTCTACCGACGGATGCTACTGCTGATGCCTTTTATATCAATGGTCAGCTACAGAGTGAGGCGGAGCATGCCAAGATGAGCAAGATTATTGACCGTTATCGTCCAGATGATGAGGGTTTTGTTCGTATTGACACTCAAAACAATATGCCGACCGCAGCGGGCTTGTCCTCAAGTTCTAGCGGTTTGTCCGCCTTGGTCAAGGCTTGTAATGCTTATTTCAAGCTTGGTTTGAATCGGAGTCAGTTGGCGCAGGAGGCTAAGTTTGCATCAGGCTCTTCTTCTCGGAGTTTTTATGGACCACTAGGTGCTTGGGATAAGGATAGTGGAGAAATCTACCCTGTAGAGACAGACTTGAAACTAGCTATGATTATGTTGGTGCTAGAGGACAAGAAAAAACCAATCTCTAGTCGTGATGGGATGAAACTTTGTGTGGAAACTTCGACGACCTTTGATGACTGGGTCCGTCAGTCTGAGAAGGATTATCAGGATATGCTGGTTTACCTTAAGGAAAATGACTTTGCCAAGGTTGGGGAGTTAACGGAGAAAAATGCCCTTGCTATGCACGCTACGACCAAAACTGCATCACCAGCCTTTTCTTATCTGACCGATGCAAGCTATGAAGCAATGGACTTTGTCCGCCAGCTTCGTGAGCAAGGGGAAGCCTGCTACTTTACTATGGATGCTGGTCCCAATGTCAAAGTCCTCTGTCAGGAGAAAGACTTGGAGCATTTATCAGAAATCTTCGGTCAACGTTATCGCTTAATTGTGTCAAAAACAAAGGATTTGAGTCAAGATGATTGCTGTTAAAACTTGCGGAAAACTCTATTGGGCAGGCGAATATGCTATTCTAGAACCAGGGCAGTTATCTTTGATAAAGGACATCCCCATCTATATGAAGGGGGAGATTGCTTTTTCTGATAGTTACCGTATCTACTCAGATATGTTTGATTTTGAAGTGGACTTGGCGCCAAATCCTGACTACAGTTTGATTCAAGAAACGATTGTTTTAGTGGAAGATTTCCTTGTTTATCGTGGGCAGACCTTGCGACCTTTTTCTTTGGAAATCCGAGGAAAAATGGAAAGAGAAGGGAAAAAGTTTGGTTTAGGTTCTAGCGGTAGCGTCGTTGTCTTGGTCATCAAGGCTCTGCTGGCTCTATATAATCTTTCGGTTGATCAGGATCTCTTGTTCAAGCTGGCCAGTGCTGTCTTGCTTAAGCGCGGAGACAATGGTTCTATGGGGGACATTGCCTGTATTGTGGCAGAGGATTTGGTTCTCTACCAGTCATTTGATCGCCAGAAGGTGGCTACTTGGTTGGAAGAAGAAAACTTAGCGACTGTTTTAGAGCGTGATTGGGGTTTTTCAATCTCACACGTACAACCTGCCCTAGAATGTGATTTCCTAGTGGGATGGACCAAGGAAGTGGCTGTATCGAGTCACATGGTCCAGCAAATCAAGCAAAATATCAATCAGAATTTTTTAAGTTCCTCAAAAGAAACGGTGGTTTCTTTGGTAGAAGCCTTGGAACAGGGGAAATCAGAAAAAATTATCGAGCAAGTAGAAGTGGCCAGCAAGCTTTTAGAAGGCTTGAGTACAGATATTTACACGCCTTCTCTTAGACAACTGAAACAAGCCAGTCAAGATTTGCAGGTTGTTGCCAAGAGTAGCGGCGCTGGTGGTGGTGATTGTGGTATTGCCTTGAGTTTTGATGAGCAATCAACTGAAACCCTAAAAAACCGTTGGGCCGATCTGGGGATTGAGCTCTTATACCAAGAAAGGATAGGACATGACGACAAATCGTAAGGACGAGCACATCCGCTATGCTCTTGAGCAGAAAAGTTCCTATAATAGCTTTGATGAGGTGGAGCTGATTCATTCTTCCTTGCCTCTTTACAATCTGGATGAAATCGATCTGTCGACAGAATTTGCAGGTCGCAAGTGGGACTTTCCTTTCTATATCAATGCTATGACGGGTGGAAGCGATAAGGGAAGAGAAATCAATCAAAAGCTGGCTCAGGTAGCGGAAGCCTGTGGGATTTTATTTGTGACAGGATCTTATAGCGCAGCCCTCAAGGATCCAACAGATGACTCTTTTTCTGTCAAGTCTGATCATCCAAATCTCCTTCTTGGAACCAATATTGGATTGGACAAGCCTGTTGAGTTGGGCCTTCGGACTGTAGAAGAGATGGATCCCCTTCTCCTGCAAGTGCACGTCAATATCATGCAGGAGTTGCTCATGCCTGAGGGAGAAAGGAAGTTCAGAAGCTGGCAATCGCATCTAGCAGACTATAGCCAGCAAATCCCTGTTCCGATTGTCCTCAAGGAAGTGGGCTTTGGAATGGATGCCAAGACCATCGAAAGAGCCTATGAACTAGGCGTTCGAACTGTTGATCTATCAGGTCGTGGTGGCACCAGCTTTGCTTATATCGAAAACCGTCGCAGTGGTCAGCGTGATTATCTTAATCAATGGGGCCAGTCCACCATGCAGGCCCTTCTCAATGCCCAAGAATGGAAAGACAAGGTCGAACTCTTAGTTAGTGGAGGGGTTCGGAATCCGCTGGATATGATTAAGTGCTTGGTCTTTGGGGCTAAGGCTGTGGGACTGTCTCGAACAGTTCTAGAATTGGTTGAAACCTATTCAGTTGAAGAAGTGATAGACATTGTTCAAGGCTGGAAAGCAGATCTACGCTTGATCATGTGTGCCCTTAATTGTGCAACCATAGCAGATTTACAAAAAGTAGACTATCTTCTTTATGGAAAATTAAAAGAAGCAAAGGATCAGATGAAAAAGGCGTAACCACCGCCTTTTTTCCATCTTCAGACTGAGGTGACTTTTTTGAATTGTGATAAAATAGAAGGGAGAGGATGAACCTATGAGAAAATTTAAAATCTTTTTATTTATCGAAGCCTGTCTGTTGACAGGAGCTCTGATTTTGATGGTTTCAGAGCATTTTTCACGTTTTCTGCTGATTCTATTCCTCTTTTTGCTTTTGATTCGCTATTACACTGGTAAAGAGGGGAATAATCTTCTTTTAGTGGTGGCAACCATTCTCTTCTTTTTCATCGTTATGCTCAATCCCTTTGTGATTCTAGCTATTTTTGTTGCGGTCATATACAGTCTCTTTCTTCTTTATCCGATGATGAATCAGGAAAAAGAGCAGACAAATTTGGTGTTTGAAGAGGTGGTGACGGTTAAGAAGGAGAAAAATCGTTGGTTTGGGAATCTCCATCATTTTTCAAGCTACCAGACTTGCCAGTTTGATGATATCAATCTCTTTCGTCTCATGGGCAAGGACACCATTCATCTGGAGAGGGTCATCCTAACCAATCATGATAATGTTATTATCCTCAGAAAGATGGTAGGAACAACCAAAATCATTGTACCTGTAGATGTGGAAGTCAGTCTCAGTGTTAATTGTCTTTATGGGGATTTGACTTTTTTCAATCATCCCAAGCGAGCCCTCCGCAATGAGCACTATCATCAGGAAACAAGAGACTATCTCAAGAGTAACAAGAGCATCAAGATTCTCTTGACCACTATGATTGGAGATGTGGAGGTGGTCAGAGGATGAAAAAACAAGCTTATGTAATCATTGCTCTCACCTCCTTTCTGTTTGTCTTATTTTTCTCCCACAGCTTGCTGGACATCCTTGACTTTGACTGGTCTATCTTTCTGCACGATGTCGAAAAAACAGAAAAATTTGTCTTTTTGTTGTTGGTATTCAGCATGTCCATGACCTGTCTCTTAGTCCTGTTTTGGCGAGGTGTTGAAGAGCTTTCTCTAAGAAAAATGCAGGCTAATCTCAAGCGTTTGTTGGCAGGGCAAGAAGTGGTTCAGGTTGCAGATCCAGATTTGGATGCCAGTTTCAAGTCTTTGTCAGGTAAACTTAACCTTTTAACAGAAGCTCTTCAAAAGGCTGAAAATCACAGTCTTGCTCAGGAAGAGGAAATCATTGAGCAGGAAAGAAAGCGGATTGCTCGGGATTTGCACGATACAGTCAGTCAGGAGTTGTTTGCGGCCCACATGATTTTATCGGGTATTAGTCAGCAGGCTTTGAAATTGGATAGAGAAAAGATGCAGACCCAGTTGCAGAGTGTCACAGCTATTTTAGAAACAGCCCAGAAGGATTTGCGGGTCTTGCTCTTGCATTTGCGGCCGGTTGAGTTGGAGCAGAAGAGTCTGGTTGAGGGAATCCAAATCCTCTTAAAAGAGCTTGAGGACAAGAGTGATCTTAAGGTTAGTCTCAAGCAAAATGTGACGAAATTGCCTAAGAAAATCGAGGAACATATCTTCCGTATCCTGCAAGAGTTGATTAGCAATACCCTTCGCCATGCCCAGGCCTCTTGTTTAGATGTCTATCTCTATCAGACAGATGTTGAATTGCAACTGAAGGTGGTGGACAATGGGATTGGGTTCCAACTGGGGAATTTAGATGACCTGAGTTATGGACTCCGCAATATCAAGGAGCGGGTTGAAGATATGGCAGGGACGGTTCAGTTATTAACAGCTCCCAAGCAAGGGCTGGCAGTTGATATCCGTATTCCCCTGTTAGATAAGGAATGATAAAGGAGTAAAGATGAAAATTCTACTAGTAGATGACCATGAAATGGTCCGATTGGGCTTGAAAAGCTACTTTAATCTCCAAGACGATGTAGAAGTTGTGGGTGAGGCGTCCAACGGATCTCAGGGGATTGAGTTGGCCTTGAAATTGCGTCCAGATGTTATTGTCATG
The DNA here is from genome assembly GCF_946188375.1 of Streptococcus mitis. Lineage (GTDB taxonomy): Bacteria > Bacillota > Bacilli > Lactobacillales > Streptococcaceae > Streptococcus > Streptococcus mitis_CX. The sequence goes on along the minus strand of NZ_CAMHUS010000010.1, from coordinate 12,097 downwards.
GATATCGTCATGCCTGAGATGAATGGAATTGATGCGACCTTGGCTATCCTCAAAGAATGGCCTGAAGCCAAGATTTTGATTGTGACTTCGTACTTGGACAATGAAAAAATCATGCCTGTCTTAAATGCGGGTGCTAGGGGCTATATGCTCAAGACTTCTAGTGCAGACGAACTACTCCATGCTGTTCGTAAGGTGGCTGCTGGCGAGCTGGCTATTGAACAAGAGGTCAGCAAAAAAGTCGAATACCACCGCAATCACATAGAACTACATGAGGACCTGACTGCGCGTGAGCGAGATGTTCTCCAACTCATCGCCAAGGGCTACGAAAATCAGCGCATCGCAGATGAACTTTTTATCTCTCTCAAGACGGTCAAGACGCACGTGTCCAATATCCTAGCCAAACTTGAAGTCAGCGATCGTACCCAGGCTGCAGTCTATGCCTTTCAGCACCACTTGGTGGGGCATGAGGAGTTTTAGTAATTATATAAAATAATGTTAGAGCAATGACTTAATTTAGTATCAAAGAAGCGAGTAAGTACCTCTAGCGTGATAAAATATTTTTTTCACAATGTTTTTATGTTATTTGTTGACATTCATTTTATAGGGGAGTAGAATAGAGTTATAAATAGATAAAATAATATATTGACTATAAAAAGATTGATATAAACTCAAAAGGGGGTTAAAATCATGTCCCTGTAAATTATCAAAATAAGGTCACTAGAGCGTTAAGGACTTTATTTCATCTCTTTAAGAGTGTTATAAAAAAGATGGTTAAACTAACTCTATCTCTCAGTTTCAATTCGTGGAGGAAATGGCTATGAACAAATCTAAACTACTTACACTTGGTTTACTTGCAGGTGCTGGTCTACTTTTGTCTATCAATCAAGCACAGGCTGCAGATACTTGGGTTAAAAATGGTGCTGACTGGAATCTTTCTCAAGATGGCAGTCTAGCTAAGGATAAATGGGTACAAAATGCTGGCTCATGGTATCACTTTGACAGCACTGGTAAAATGCAGACAGGCTGGCTCAAAGACGGCAATACTTGGTATTCTCTAGCAGATAGTGGTGCTATGCGCACTGGCTGGTACAAGGAAGGAAACACCTGGTACTCACTCGCAAATAGTGGTGCTATGCGTACAGGTTGGTACAAAGAAGGGTCTACTTGGTACTATCTTCATTTTAGTGGTTCTATGATGACAGGTTGGGTGTTCATAGATGGTAATTGGTATTATTTTGAACAATCAGGTGCAATGGCCTCTGATAGAGTTGTAAATTCTAGTGATGGGACAGGCTATATTCTCAGCAAGGATGGCCATATGTTCACTTTACAAAATAGCCCTTATAAAAATGGTGACATTGTTCGTTTAGGTGATGGATATGAATATCTGATTACAGCAAAATTTGACGGAAATAACTTTACTGATGTTATCGTGGATAAAAACACTTGGTATATCAAACCTGAGTTCAAGAAGTTTTCCGACAAATATGGGGATCAAGTTTCCAATACGATGTTGGCTTTAGTGGATAATAAAGAAGAGGGACAAGAAATTGATCCTAAAGCTGTTATTCGAAATTTCCAAAGTCTACCAGGTCGATATTATTTTGGAGCAGATGGTCGTAGAGTGACACCACTTCCAGAGATGACAACTAGATCAGAAATCAAAAAAGTTGGCAATGATCTTTATCTAGAAGACCCAGGTGTACGACTTAGACTTCCATCTACTAACTTCACAATCAATAACAATAAACTATACCATTTAGATAATGGACAAGGTAAGCTTAAAACAGGTTACTTTGTATTGATTGATGACGGTATGTCTACAACCCACTATCATTTCCTTGTATATGCAGACCAATCTGGTGAGGTTCTTAAGATGAAACGCTTGCCATCAAGATTTTCAGATTATTTTGACAAAGAAATCGATGGTTTCTATGGTCAAAAAATTAAGATTACACAGCCAAATAAGTATGAATATTACAAGGTTCTTGTGGTTAAATAATACAAAACGAATCGCCTAATGAGGGATGTGTGGGCGATTCGTTTTTTACTGTAATCAGCCATTATTAAACATCTTTTATAAGATTATATTCGAAACCTAAAGAAAACTAAGAAGAAACCGTACCTCCCCTATCATTGAAAAGCGCATTCGTTACTTGAAAAAAGTCGCTCATTTATGTTATAATAGACTGTATTTAAAAAATTTTAAGGAGAAATGACAGAATGTCTGTATCATTTGAAAACAAAGAAACAAACCGTGGTGTCTTGACTTTCACTATCTCTCAAGACCAAATCAAACCAGAATTGGATCGTGTCTTCAACTCAGTGAAGAAATCTCTTAATGTTCCAGGTTTCCGTAAAGGTCACCTTCCACGTCCTATCTTTGACAAAAAATTTGGTGAAGAGTCACTTTACCAAGACGTTATGAACGCTCTTTTGCCAAATGCTTATGAAGCAGCTGTAAAAGAAGCTGGTCTTGAAGTGGTTGCTCAACCAAAAATTGACGTAACTTCAATGGAAAAAGGTCAAGACTGGGTTATCACTGCTGAGGTCGTTACAAAACCTGAAGTAAAATTGGGTGACTACAAAAACCTTGAAGTATCAGTAGATGTAGAAAAAGAAGTCACTGACGCTGACGTTGAAGAGCGTATCGAACGCGAACGCAACAACTTGGCTGAATTGGTTATCAAGGAAGCTGCTGCTGAAAACGGCGACACTGTTGTCATCGACTTCGTTGGTTCTATCGACGGTGTTGAATTTGATGGCGGAAAAGGTGAAAACTTCTCACTTGGACTTGGTTCAGGTCAATTCATCCCTGGTTTCGAAGACCAATTGGTAGGTCACTCAGCTGGTGAAACTGTTGACGTTATCGTAACATTCCCAGAAGACTACCAAGCAGAAGACCTTGCAGGTAAAGAAGCTAAATTCGTGACAACTATCCACGAAGTAAAAGCTAAAGAAGTTCCAGCTCTTGACGATGAACTTGCAAAAGACATCGACGAAGAAGTTGAAACACTTGCTGAATTGAAAGAAAAATACCGTAACGAATTGGCTGCTGCTAAAGAAGAAGCTTACAAAGATGCCGTTGAAGGTGCAGCAATTGATAAAGCTGTAGAAAACGCTGAAATCGTAGAACTCCCAGAAGAAATGATCCACGAAGAAGTTCACCGTTCAGTAAATGAATTCCTTGGAAACTTGCAACGTCAAGGTATCAACCCTGACATGTACTTCCAAATCACTGGAACTACTCAAGAAGACCTTCACAACCAATACCAAGCAGAAGCTGAGTCACGTACTAAGACTAACCTTGTTATTGAAGCAGTTGCAAAAGCTGAAGGATTTGACGCTTCAGAAGAAGAAATCCAAAAAGAAATCGAGCAATTGGCAACAGACTACAACATGGAAGTTGCTCAAGTACAAAGCTTGCTTTCAGCTGATATGTTGAAACACGATATCACAATCAAAAAAGCTGTTGAGTTGATTACAAGCACAGCAACAGTTAAATAATCTTAATAAACAAAAATCCCACCTGAATTGGTGGGTTTTCTTGTGCATTATTTTCCAAAAATCTCTTTGAGATCTGCGTCTGTAATCCCAATCATGGCTGGGATGCTGTCCCAGTTTTCTTCGGTTAAGATGTAGGATTGTTCAGAGGTACTTGATGTGGCAGTTTCTGAGACAGTTTGTTGCTTTTCTTCAACATTCTCCAATAAATCACTGAAGCGTTCAATTAGATAGGTTTTTCGGGCAGTTCCGATATGCTGGGTAGCATAGTCAAAGGCTTGTAATTCGCCTAGTAAGATAAGCTTGCTTTTGGCGCGTGTAATGGCTGTGTAGATGAGATTACGCTCCAGCATACGCCTACTAGCACTGGTAATCGGTAGGATGACAACAGGGAACTCACTTCCCTGAGACTTATGGATACTCATGGCATAGGCCAAGCGAATCTTGTACCATTCGTTACGTGGGTAAGAGACCTCATTGCCATCAAAATCAATGACAATCTCGTCTTGTTTCGATTCGGTGTATTTACCAGGAATCAGGTCTGTGATGGCTCCCAAATCCCCATTAAAGACATTGATTTCAGCATCGTTGACCAAATGAATGACTTTGTCTCCCTTTCGATAGTGGCACTGGGGAGCTTCAAAACTGAGTTGATCTTTTTGTGTTGGATTGAGCAGGTCTTGCATGAGCTGGTTGATAGCATCAATCCCTGCCGTCCCTCGGTACATGGGAGCCAGAACTTGGATATCATGGGCAGGGATACCACTTCTGAGGGCAGCATCTAAGATTTTCTCAATGGTGGCAGGAATATGACCACTAGCAATTTCAAAGTAGGAACGGTCTGCTTTTTTCTGGGTAAAATCAGCTGGCAAGATTCCCTGTCGAATCTGACTAGCTAGGGTGACGATGGTTGATTCTTCGCTTTGCCGGTAAATTTTTTCCAAGCGAGTCTGAGGAATCAAAGGAATATGGAGCAGATCCGCTAGAACCTGTCCAGGGCTGACAGACGGTAGCTGATCGCTATCTCCCACGATGAGAATTTTACTGTTAGAAGAGATGTTGGAGAAGAGTTGATTGGCCAGCCAAGTATCCACCATGGAGAATTCATCTACGATGATAAAGTCGGCATCCAGATAATCTTCCAGATGACTGGTATCATCGTCCCCTGTCATTCCCAAGTGGCGGTGTATGGTCGCGCTAGGCAAACCTGTCAATTCATTCATGCGCCGAGTTGCTCGTCCAGTTGGAGCGGCAAGAAGAATCGGCAGGTTGCTTTTTTTCCTGAGGTCAAGTCCTTCTAAAAGGGCATAAACAGCGATGATACCATTGATAACGGTCGTTTTACCAGTACCAGGCCCACCTGTCAGGATAAAGACCTTGTTCTGGATAGCGTCACAAATCGCCTGTTTTTGAATGCTATCGTAGTGGATTCCCAGATCTTTCTCGACAGTAGTGATATGTTTTTGAATGGTTTCTAAATCATGACTCTTCTGTTTTCCTTTTTCAAGGATACGAACCAAGTGACTACGGATGCCTTCCTCAGCGAAAAAGAGGCTGTTATCAAAGATTTTGGTATCAATCTGCTGAACCTTATCTTCTTCAATCAGGTAGGAGAGCTCTTGGGCTACTTGGCTGGGATCCAGTTCCACGGGACGGGAAGACTCAAGGAGAGTAAGGGTTTGTTCTAGCAGATCCCGTGCTTCAACATAGGTATCCCCTGTTTCCATACAGGCTTGAAAAAGACTATGAACTAGACCAGCACGGAAGCGTTCAGGAGCCTGACTTTCGATGCCCAGTTCCTCCGCTAGTTGGTCAGCAATAGTAAAGCCCAAACCCTTGATATCCTCGACCAGTTGATAGGGATAATTTTCAACCACATCAAGGGTTTCTTCCTTGTAAAAGTCTTGAATCTGGAAGGCTAGTTTATTGGGAATGCCGTAGTTGGCTAGTTTGGCCAAAACCATCTCTGTTCCGTAGTTGAGGCGGAGAGTTGAGACGAAAGCCTCGCGATTTTTGGCAGATAGTCCTGCGATGCCTTCTAGCTTTTCTGGGTGTTGCAAAATTTCGTCAATGGTATTGTCGCCATAGGTATCGACAATTTTCTGAGCTGTCTTGAGACCAATCCCCTTGAAATGGCTACTTGAAAAGTATTTGACAAGTCCCTTGCTAGTTGGTTTTGCACGTTCATAACGGCTGATTTGCAGTTGTTCCCCATACTTGGAGTGCTGGACAATTTGCCCCCAAAAAGTGTAGTCTTCTCCCTCAATCACGTCAGCCATGGTACCAGTGACAATGATTTCAAAATCATCAAAATCTTCTGCGTCCGTATCGTCGATTTCTAGGAGGAGGATGCGATAAAAATTGCTGGGATTTTCAAAAATAATCCGTTCAATGGTTCCAGAAAAATAAACTTCCATAAAATTCCTTTGTATAAATAGGTAAATAGGTGAGAGCTGGGGTTGTTTCTATCTTAGTTAGACTGGGTAGTGAATAATCATCTTATCACGATAGAAGAAGAGGCTGAGATTCTTGATTCTCGGCCTCTTAGGTCTCTTAAAATGTTCCGATACGGGTGATTGGCCAGAAGCGGAATTTAGCTTCCCCTGTGATATCTTTTGCTTTAAAAGTACCTACATGGCGGCTGTCGCTCGAAACCAAGCGGTCATCTCCGAGGAGAAGGTATTCTCCTTCTGGAACAGTAAAGCTAAAGTTGGTGTTGTAGTTGACATCAACTGTGAAGGCTTGGGCTTTTTGAGCGATACTTCTAAAGAAAGTTCCTTTATTTCCTTCAAATCCCTTGCCTGAGTAGGTGCTTTGGAGTTTGTCATCCTTGAAACGTTTGATGTAGTCAGCTAGGTAAGGCTCATCTGTCTCTTTATCATTGATGTAAAGTTTATCATTTTCGTAACGGATAGTGTCGCCAGGCATTCCAATCACGCGCTTGACGATGTCCTTATTGCCATCTTCCTCATGGGCCACCACGATATCAAAACGGTCAATAGGGAGGTGTTTGACAACAAAGAGGATTTCGCCATCCGCTAGAGTCGGATCCATGGAATGTCCTTCTACGCGGACATTACTCCAAAAAAAGATACGGCTCAAAGCTAGTAATGACAGAATCAGGAGGAATAATCCCCACTCTTTTAGGAAATTTTTAAATGAATTCATAATTTACCTTTCTAAGCGTTTTTTCGCTTTTTCAGTATTTTTAAAGTGCAGTTTGGCGCAGAAGTTGAGTCCCTGCATACCATAGGCTTGTAAAATCTGGCTAGCTACCTTATCAGAAGCCGTTCCAGCTCCACTTGGAAGTTGATAGCCCAGTTCTCGTCCTAGATTTTCAAGATTTTCCAGAAAAAGATCACGCGCAATGATGGAAGAAACTGCGACAGCCAAGTATTTGCCCTCAGCCTTTTCTTCTAAGATGATAGGATTGCTGAAACGATTTGCCTCTTGTGCCAAGTACTTGTCATAATTTTTAGCACTGGTAAAGGCATCAATCACAATTTTTTCAGGCTGAGCACTTTTTTGAAGAAGGAGATAGATAGCCTGATTATGGAGGGCTACTTTAACAGAAACAGCGTTGTAGCGGTCTCCGATGACCTCGTTGTACTTGCTTGGTGAGAGAAGCAGTGCCTGGTGCTGGATTTTTTCTTTGAGGATAGGGGCAATCTGACGGATTTTTTGGTCTGTCAGAGTCTTAGAATCTCCCACACCTAGTTTTCGTAAAAAGTCGTGCTGGTCAGGTGTGACAAAGGAAGCCACAACTGCAAGTCCACCAAAGTAGGAACCATTCCCTACCTCATCTGTCCCAATCAAAGGGAAATTTTGTCCCCTGTTTTCCTCTACAACTTGATAGCCAAAGAAACAAGCATATTTCTCAGCTCCTTCACCCTGAAGCAAGACCTTTCCAGAAGTATAGATAGAAACCGTTGCCTGAGGCAGTCTCAAAAAGTAGCGGATATAGGGATTCTTACTGGGAGCCAGACTGGTTTGATAGTGTTCAAGAAAAGCCTGAATCTCCTTTTCGCTTGGTGTGAGTGTTATACTTGCCATAGTTTCTATTGTACCATAAAAGCAGGCAAATTTGTAAAAACTGACAAAATTAGCGAATTTTGGTATAATATCGTGAGGTGAATTTTATGGCAAATCTAAATCGATTCAAATTTACATTCGGGAAAAAATCATTAACCTTGACAAGCGAACATGATAATCTCTTTATGGAGGAAATCGCCAAGGTTGCGACAGAAAAATATCAAGCAATTAAAGAACAAATGCCTAGTGCAGATGATGAAACAATCGCTCTTTTGTTGGCAGTCAACTGTTTATCAACTCAACTCAGCCGTGAGATTGAATTTGATGATAAGGAGCAAGAATTAGAAGAACTCCGTCACAAGCTTGTGACTTGTAAGCAAGAACAGAGCAAGATTGAGGACTCCTTATGATTTCACTCCTTCTTCTATTGGTCTTGGCTTGGGGATTTTATATCGGCTATCGGAGAGGCCTGCTCTTACAGGTTTATTACCTGATTTCAGCCCTGGCATCGGCTTTTGTGGCTGGCCAGTTTTATAAGGTGCTGGGAGAGCAATTTCATTTGTTGCTCCCTTATGCAAATCCGCAGGAAGGTCAGGGAACTTTCTTTTTCCCATCGGATCAACTCTTTCAGTTGGATAAGGTCTTTTATGCAGGGATCGGCTACTTGCTTGTATTTGGGATTGTCTATAGCATCGGTCGTTTGCTTGGTCTCTTGTTACACTTACTTCCTAGTAAAAAACTGGGTGGCAAGTTGTTCCAAGTTTCAGCAGGCATTTTGTCCATGTTGGTGACCTTATTTGTCTTGCAAATGGCTTTGACCATCTTGGCGACCATCCCCATGGCAGCTATACAAAATCCTCTTGAAAAGAGTATCGTCGCAAAACACATCATCCAGAGCATACCAGTAACAACCAGTTGGCTCAAACAAATCTGGGTGACAAATTTAATCGGATAAAAAGGGCAGGAGTTTTCCTAGCCCTTTGTTTACAGATTGACTAGAATCTATCAGAATGTAAAAAGCTACCACACCTAGACATTCAAAGACAAGGAAATAACGATGAATAAGAAAATATTAGAAACATTAGAGTTCAATAAGGTCAAGGCCTTGTTTGAACCTCATTTGTTGACCGAACAGGGCTTGGAGCAATTGAGACAGCTGACTCCGACTGCCAAAGCAGATAAAATAAAACAGGCTTTTGCTGAGATGAAGGAAATGCAGGCTCTTTTCGTCGAGCAACCGTATTTCACTATTCTCTCAACCAAGGAAATTGCAGGAGTCTGCAAGCGTTTGGAGATGGGGGCGGACCTCAATATCGAGGAGTTCCTCCTCTTGAAGCGCGTGCTTCTTTCCAGCCGAGAACTGCAAAGTTTTTATGCCAATCTGGAAAATGTCAGCTTGGAAGAATTAGCCCTTTGGTTTGAGAAATTACATGATTTTCCGCAATTACAAGGAAATCTCCAAGCCTTTAATGATGCAGGTTTCATTGAAAATTTTGCCAGTGAAGAATTGGCGCGAATCCGCAGAAAAATCCATGATAGCGAGAGTCAGGTACGCGATGTCCTACAGGACCTGCTCAAGCAAAAAGCGCAGATGTTGACGGAAGGAATCGTTGCCAGCAGAAATGGCCGTCAGGTTTTACCAGTCAAAAACACCTACCGCAATAAGATTGCAGGTGTCGTTCATGATATTTCTGCTAGTGGAAACACCGTCTATATCGAACCCCGTGAGGTGGTCAAACTGAGCGAAGAAATTGCCAGTTTGCGAGCAGATGAGCGCTATGAAATGCTTCGCATTCTCCAAGAAATTTCTGAACGTGTCCGCCCTCATGCGGCTGAAATTGCCAATGATGCTTGGATTATCGGCCATCTGGACTTGATTCGTGCCAAGGTCCGCTTTATTCAAGAAAGCCAAGCAGTCGTTCCTCAGCTGTCAGAAAATCAGGAGATTCAACTGCTCCATGTCTGCCATCCTTTGGTCAAAAATGCCGTCGCAAATGATGTCCATTTTGGCCAAGATTTAACAGCTATTGTCATTACAGGTCCTAATACTGGTGGTAAGACCATCATGCTCAAAACTCTGGGCTTGACACAGGTTATGGCCCAGTCAGGCTTACCGATTTTGGCAGATAAGGGAAGCCGTGTGGGTATTTTTGAAGAAATTTTTGCCGATATTGGAGATGAGCAATCTATTGAGCAGAGCTTGTCTACCTTCTCTAGCCACATGACCAATATTGTGGATATTCTTGGCAAGGTCAATCAACATTCGCTCTTGCTCTTGGATGAGTTGGGGGCTGGTACAGATCCCCAAGAGGGAGCTGCCCTTGCCATGGCTATTCTGGAGGACCTTCGCCTACGTCAAGTCAAGACCATGGCTACGACCCACTATCCAGAACTTAAGGCCTATGGTATTGAGACAGCCTTTGTGCAAAATGCCAGCATGGAGTTTGATACTGCGACTCTTCGCCCGACTTATCGCTTTATGCAGGGAGTTCCTGGCCGAAGCAATGCCTTCGAAATTGCTAAACGTTTAGGTCTATCTGAAGTTATCGTAGGGGATGCCAGTCAGCAGGTTGATCAGGACAATGATGTCAATCGGATTATTGAGCAGCTGGAAGAGCAGACGCTAGAGAGCCGCAAACGCTTGGACAATATCCGTGAGGTGGAGCAAGAAAATCTCAAGATGAACCGTGCTCTAAAAAAACTTTATAACGAGCTCAATCGTGAAAAGGAAACCGAACTTAATAAGGCGCGTGAACAGGCTGCTGAGATTGTGGACATGGCCCTCAGTGAGAGTGACCAGATTCTCAAAAATCTCCACAGCAAATCCCAACTTAAACCCCACGAAATCATTGAAGCCAAGGCCAAGCTGAAAAAATTAGCTCCTGAAAAAGTAGATTTGTCTAAAAACAAGGTCCTTCAAAAGGCCAAGAAAAAACGAGCTCCAAAGGTGGGAGATGATATCGTGGTGCTCAGTTACGGACAGCGTGGTACCTTGACCAGTCAACTCAAGGACGGCCGCTGGGAGGCCCAAGTTGGCTTGATCAAGATGATCTTGGAAGAGAAAGAGTTTGACCTTGTTCAAGCCCAGCAAGAAAAGCAAGTCAAGAAGAAACAGGTCAATGTCGTGAAACGAACTTCTGGTCGTGGCCCTCAAGCCAGACTGGACCTTCGAGGCAAACGTTATGAAGAGGCCATGAATGAGCTAGATGCCTTTATAGACCAAGCCTTGCTTAACAATATGGCTCAAGTTGATATCATCCATGGTATCGGAACAGGTGTCATCCGTGAAGGTGTCACCAAATATCTACAAAGAAACAAACATGTCAAGAGTTTCGGCTATGCCCCACAAAATGCTGGAGGGAGTGGCGCAACTATTGTGACCTTTAAAGGATAAGAAAAGCCTGAGGAAATATGTGGTTCCTCAAGCTTTTTTGATTTCTAGATTATATATCTAAAGGTTGTCCAGTGTGATTGAGTTGTGTGACAGTAACAAAGAAATCCTCTCTCATTCGAGTCAGAAGTTGATTTGGATAGATTTTTTCAAAGTTATCAAGACTGGCAAAGATATGCTTAGCAAGTTCTAGACCTCTGACATCGTCTTGTCTGAGAAAATTATTAGCTCGTTCCATAGAAAGACTAATCATCTCTGTCATCTTGGTACTCAGTAGAGGGAAAGTATTAATCACTTCCAGGGTCTTCAACGCTAGATTTTCAGCTTTATCATAGTAGCCATTAACAGAGTAATGCTTGATAGCAGTTCTTAAGCAGGCAATATAATAGTCAGAAGTACGGATTGAATGGTATTCAGTCTGTTTTTTTAGAGTATCTAATAAGTGGTAGAGCCTATAATCTAAAAATTCGATTGAAAAGTGAGGCAAGATAGATGAAAAGATATTCACCTCAATTTTATTCCAGTCGTCCAATTCACTGAGATAGTTCTTGATATATTCTAGTTCTTGATAATCTTTTGGAGTCAGAAAAGAATCGCCGATGATGTTTGCGATAGCAAATTTATTGACTACACGATTGACAATCACATAGTGTTCAGCGATTCCAGGATTTTCCAAGGGCTGATTAATCAAGCTAATGATCTTTTTAAATTCACGCTTATAAGCCAAATCAGCAACTTGAGCCTGTAATTTATGAAATTCAGTTGGAAACATCTGCGTTTTAAGACTATCAAAGGTCTCTTTATCAATTCCAATATTAGAAAGAATCTCTTCAAATTTTTGAATGGTTATCCGAGATTTCCCTTGCTCAAACTGACGTAAAAAGTGAGGAGTCACTATAGTTCCAGCAGCTTCCTTCTGGGTAAACCCTCTTTCCTCACGGATGGCCTTATAGACTAATCCATAAACACTTTCATCTTGCATCCTAAATCTCCTCGAGTCCTTTTTTCCATTCTATCATAATTCTACCAATTTTTAAGGTGATTTTAAGAAAAAAGTAATTATAGTTACGCTTTTTCGGGGGGGGGGGGGGTTATTTTTTAATAAAAGTAAAATTTTTATCGGGTTTATTTAAATATGTTAATTGGAATGGATTAGTGAACCGGTAAAAA
>NZ_CAMHUS010000009.1:0-71883 GCF_946188375.1 Streptococcus mitis | reverse complement strand
ACCGGCGTTGGAGTCACCGAATCTACTGATGTTGCCCCAGCGTTTTTAGCTTGAGTTACTGCATCGTTTGTTGTCGCGTTGTCGATTGCTTGTTTCGCTGCGTCTGCTTTGGCTTTTGCGTCATCCTTAGCTTTGGCTTTTTCTTCAGCAGTCAAATCGTTGTTGGCATCAATCGCATCGTTCTTAGCTTTCAATGCGTCATCGATGGATTGTTTTGCAGCCGGTTTAGCTTGCGCCGTTGGACTTACTGAAGATACACTTGTCGCTCCGTCATTTTTAGCTTGTTCTACCGCATCGTTTGTTGTTGCGTTGTCGATTGCAGTCTTCGCTGCGTCAGCTTTGGCTTTGGCGTCTTCCTTAGCTTTGGTTTTCTCTTCAGCAGTCAAATCGTTGTTGGCATCAATCGCATCGTTCTTAGCTTTCAATGCGTCATCGATGGCTTGTTTTGCAGCCGGTTTAGCTGCTGGTGTTGGAGTTACTGAAGATACACTTGTCGCTCCAGCGTTTTTAGCTTGTTCTACCGCATCGTTTGTTGTTGCATTGTCGATCGCAGTTTTCGCTGCGTCGGCTTTGGCTTTGGCGTCTTCCTTAGCTTTGGCTTTCTCTTCAGCAGTCAAATCGTTATTCGCATCAATTGCTGCTTCCTTAGCTTTTAACGCTTCATCAACTGCATTTTTTGCATCAGTTTTCTTTTGGCTTGCTTGTGGATTAACGCTTTCCACATCAGCAACGCCTGTAGTTTTCGCATTATCTACTGTTGAGTTTGTTGTTGCAGTATCAATATTATTTTTAGCCGCTGTTGCTCTTGCTTGTGCATCTGCTTTTGCTGCTGTTTTTTCTTCGTCTGTTAAGTCCGCACGAGCGTCAAGTTGTGCTTCTTTTGCTTTCAGCGCGTCTTCAATTGCTTTCTTAGCCGCTGGTTTCGCTACTGCCGTTGGGTTTACTGACCCTACACTCGTTGTCCCCGCCGTTTTAGCTGAGTCTACTGCTGCGTTTGTTGTCGCATTGTCGATTGCTGTTTTCGCTGCAGTTGCTTTTGCCTGTGCATCTGCTTTTGCTGCTGTTTTTTCTTCGTCTGTTAAGTCGTTGTTTGCATCTATAGCGGCTTCTTTTGCTTTTAACGCTTCATCAACTGCATTTTTTGCGTCAGTTTTCTTTTGGCTTGCTTGCGGATTAACGCTTTCTACATCAGCAACGCCTGTAGTTTTCGCATTATCTACTGTTGAGTTTGTTGTTGCAGTATCAATATTATTTTTAGCCGCTGTTGCTCTTGCTTGTGCATCTGCTTTTGCTGCTTCTTTTTCTTCAGTTGTTAAATCATTTCTTGCATCAAGTTGTGCTACTTTCGCTTTCAGCGCGTCTTCGATTGCTTTCTTAGCCGCTGGTTTCGCTACCGCTGTTGGCATTACTGAACTTACACTTGTTGTTCCTGCCGTTTGGGCTGAGTCCACTGCTACGTTTGTTGTTGCATTATCGATTGCTGTTTTTGCTGCATTCGCTTTTGCCTGTGCATCTGCTTTTGCTGCATTCTTCTCTTCTGTCGTTAAGTCGTCATTCGCATCGATGGCTGCTTCTTTCGCTCTTAAAGCTGAGTCAATAGCTGCTTTTGCCGTATTTTTCTTCGTTACTACAGGATTATCATTGCTAATCGCTGTTGTCCCAGATGTTTTGGCATTATCTAATGCTGCTTTTGTCGTTACCGAGTTATCATTAATTGCTGTTAAAGCTTTCGCCTTATCGGCATTAACTTTTTCGATTGCAGCTGCTTTTTCTTCTGCAGTTGCGTTTGTATTAGCATTAATCTCTGCAATTTTATCTTCAGCAGCCTTGTTAACCGCATCAATTGCAGGTTGTTTATTTAAACTTGTGAATTCTGATAAAGGTTTTGTATCAGTTGAACCATCTTTATAGGTCACAACAAGATTTCCATTAGCATCTTTTGTAATCGTAGAAATTCTTGTCGCCTGATTGTCTACAGCTTGTCCTCTCTTGCTAGTAAAATTAGCATCATCGTTAGTTTGAGAGTATTCGATTTTTACTTTTTCTTTAATTTTTTCAAATTCGTCAGCCGTAACATTCGCTGGATCTACTACACTAACTGTTCCTTCTGGAGTCTTAATATCATATTTAGTAGTTTGATTTTTTACAACAAATTCAACATAACCTTCAATTTTTTGACGTTCTGCAGGATTAGTAGTTGCATTAATTCTTCCGTTAAAAGGTGCACTTTCTCCATTGTTGTCATCTTTTGCAACGATAACACTTGTCCATTTTTTCCCAGCAGTTAAATTCGTTGTTCCAGTCATTTTAATGGTTGCTGTCTTCTTATCTTCAGAAACAGTACCTTCCCCACTAGTAACTGCACTATCAACGATATTCCCTACTGCTAACCCATAACTAGTTGCATTATTATAGTTAATGTCACCAGGCCCACGGAGTTTTAGATCCTTAATCTTAGATTCATCAGTTGCAGTGAATGTTAGATCTGTCTCTTCTCCAGAATATATATAAATATTTCTGTTAGCTTCGTTTGAATATGGCAAATTAACAACTGGCGGAATATTTTTTTGTACAATTTCACTTACCGGCTTCGTCTTCGTCGAACCATCTGTAAATGTAACAACAATGTTATTTCCTACGATACTAACTGATTGGATAACATCCTCAGGATGTTCTACCAATGTTCCACGCTTATCAGCAAACCTTGCATCTTCGTTTGTTGTTGAATATTCTAATTGAATACTATCTTTGATTTTCTTTAAATCTTCTGCTGTAGGATTTGTCAAACTAGTTACAGAAATCTTTTCATCTGTAGGTTGAGATCTTAAGGCGTATTTTTTTGCTTGAGATTTTAACACTAAGTAGAAATACCCTGGGTCTGCAATACTATCACCTTTTTTAAGATTCTCTCTACCTTGATCATCAACCACCTGAATATAACGAGTACCCACGTTAAGTGTTTGGTTTTCTTGTTTTGTATAATCTCTGTGTTTTTTCAGTATATCGTTTGGACGACCTGTAATAACGATTTTCGCAGGATTTGCTTGACTCGCCTCCGATGTTACCCCTGCCGTTTCAGCACGATTTATTACAGTAGCTGTAAATCCAAATTCAACATCCAAGTCATTATCTGTACCTGCAACATTAGGGAATCTTTGTCTAGATCCTTTCTTAATCGTTGCATAGCGAATTTTTCCAGTTTCAGAATAAACTGGAATTTCTAATGAAAAATGCTCTTCGTTATAAATATAGATTTTCTTCTCATCTGGTATAGAGAATGTAAAGTCTACCTTTGGATCTTGATTGACAGCTGCACGGAATGTTGTATCCTTTTCAATTTCACTTCCATTACGCGGATCATTGGCACCAGTATTTTCAATCGCATTTGATTCTGATGGTTTCTCAGTATTCTCAGCTTTGATACCAACTGTTTCTTTACCCTCAGTAGTATCTGTTGAAACAATTTCTTTTTTCTCAACCGGCTTATTTCGTAATTTTGAGTTAACAGTAGTAACCAGTTTTTGATAGGCACTCGTCAATTCTTCTTGACTGTTTGCGCTCGCTAAAGTTGCTTTGGCATTAGCTAACTCAGCAGCTAGACTCGCTACACTTTCCTCTGTCTTATTAGCGTAGGCTCCACTTGAAATCTTACCTTCAATTTCACCAATATAATTTGCAAGTTGGCTTTTATCTAATTCTGGTTTACTAATTTTTGGCTCACTGATTTTGGACTCACTCTGATTTTCAGCCTTCTCTCCACCTGATTGAGCCAACTCTACTTTACTAGAAGACTCTTCAGTTACTTTCAATTGTTCAGCTGCAACTGCTCCATTTCCTAAAAACATTAAAAAGGCAGCAACCGCTACACTCGCTGCACCAAAACTATATTTACGAATGGAGAAACGCATGATTTTTTCTTTCCTCTGATTCTCAAGGGACTTATCAGAAAGCTTGTTCTTCATTTATAATATTTCCTTTTCTCTTATCTGAATACACATTATATTATATTAAATTTTATGCGTATTTACAAATTACTTTATATTTCATTTTATAATTTTTAAGCTATTTTTGCAAGTTGTTTGAACTAGAACAGAATCCATAAAACAAAGCCCTGCCTGACATTTCATTTACTTTTTGAAAATCTATTTTCTAGTATTTTAGTTATAAATATATTCAATAATTATGCTTGTAAATGAACATTTAAGAACTGCAAAAACATCAAAAAAGGTAGATCCAGTCAAAACTGGTCTACCTTTTTATTATACTAGTCTTATCTACTATTTAGTGAATAAATCTCCAGTAAATCCGTTAGATTTTTGTAAAAGTTGTTTATAAACTTTCTCTTTCAGACCAACTGTATTTCCAAATCCATTCCCTTTAAGATCTTTTTCAACTGCTTCATCAAACAACTCTTGAAGTCTCGCATAAGTTGAAATTTTCTCACCATTAATTTCAATTTCAACAAAACCTTTTTGAGCTTTCTCATGAACTTCATGGTACCAAGCAGATTTCCATTCTTCTAAGTTTTGGAATCTTCCATTTGAAACTTTCTTAATGATAAAATCATCTCCAACATAACCGTTGTTTTCTTTCTTAGCAGCATCTTTGTATTTATTAGAAGCATATCCTAAGAAACCATCGAGGTAACCAAAGTAACCCCACATACGGAATGTATTATGTTTAAATGAAATAGAACCTACAGCACTTCTACTTGTATTACCACCATAGATACCTGCCATCATATTAACTGTTTGATAAGCAGAATCGAAACCTTCCGAACGGTAACGTCCATTACCTGGCATTCCATGCTTCGTAACAAAGTTATTGTTTACCAATTGATCAATCGTTGTTAACTTCATGTTTTTCTCTTCATCATTTAAATCACGAAGTTTATCCCATTGATGTGGCTCACCTTTTAGACTGTTACGATCAGCATTCGAACGCCATTCTCGGTCCATTTTCTTGAACCACTTATCATTTGTACCTTCATTTTTCTTAATAACGGCATCAGCTTCTAAGTAATCAAGCATCATCATTGATTCATTATAATTCTTCATGTAATGATCAATCTTCTGACGACTATCTAGCATATTAGGATTATAGTTATACCATTGCTTACCATCATTTTGACGCTCATATGCCATATTCAATCCTAAGGCACCATATTCACCATTTGGATTTGATACAGATGGTGATTGTAACATACCTTGAGCAAAGGCTTCAACGTCTGTTCCTTCACGGTGACGCCATCCACCCAAGTAGGCCATACGATCATTAATATGTGTAGTTTCGTGAGTAAATGCAGACGTTCCGAAGTCACTGATTAAGCTAGATAAAATATAATAGACAGCTTCTTGTGGTTGTGGATTTTGGAAAATATAGGCATAAGCTCCCATACCGTTGTTACCATGCCACTTACCTGTTGGACCATAGAATTCACGAATCGGAGCAAAGTCCCCGTTCTTAGTATGTCCCATACGGTCAACCCAACCAAGGTCTGGTGCAAAGTGATTATCCCAAATAGCTGATGGTACCATATTTTCACTCTTAAGGAGTTGATTACGAACGTTATCCGCAGCAAGTCTTGACCAGAAGTCCAAATAATTGATTTGTTCTTGCGCGCGTAAATTGATTTCTTTCTTGAACTCTTCACGTTGGGCTTCGATTGTCTTACCATATTTCTCAAACGAACTAAACGCAATCGTATTATAGGTCGTAATTAAGAACATATGCGCTTTCTTCAGGTTAAGAAGTGGTAAGATATAACGTCCATGATGACCGTTGTTAATTACTTCATACAGTTTATATTTCTTATTAGCGAAATCTGGATTTGATGATTGTTTCTCAACAACATAAGCATTATCCGCAATGTTATTCTTGAACCAAGTGTTCATATCAGTATCATTTGTGAATAATTCCATGTTGTATTTTAGGAATTCATGCAAGTTAGCTTTACCAGTAGCACTTGCAATCACATCACGATATGCATCCTGTGTTCTATCACCTTTCAAGAAGTGTTCACGTGAACCGATTTGAATTAAGCGGTCGATGACATTCGTTGATTTACCATAGAAATCCGGTTTAAACATCATGATGTCTTTAATGCTCATATCACCATACGCAAAACCATAATAGCGATTGAGATAAGCCAGACCCATCATAATTTTTGCTTTGTTATCTTCTACTCTCTTCACAAGAGCCTTCATTGCAGCTTCGTCGCCGTTTAACTGATGGTCTTCATTTTCAACGATTGCTTTCACAAGTTTATCAAGGTTACCTTTTACTTCGTCAAAGCTTTCTTCTAAGAATAAGTTACGAATATAATTGTTCTTATGATTGTCACTATTTTCAGCAGGTTTATCACGTTTGTCCATCAATGCACGCACTTCAGGTGAAATCAATTCGACACTTGCTAATTTTTCTTTCACATCAGCAATTAGTTTGTTACGATTCTTATCCACCATATTTGGTGTGTAAACGACATCACCTAAATCTGTAATAGCATATTCTTTTACTTGAGCCACTTTTGATGTAACCTTAGGTGATACGGATTTTTCTTCTTTTGTACCGTCAGCGTAATGAATCATAATATGATCAACATCTGATAAATCGGTCACAAATTGTCCATCTTTCATACCTGTAACAGATAATACTTCTGTATTCAGTAATTTAGAATCTGAAGGAATCTTGTTACCTTGATTTACAATCCATTCTTTATTGTAGAATGGTTGAAGTTTTTCGATGTTACGGTAAGCAAGCTCACGAGATGCATCATAGTCTTGAGTAGATTTATAAGTGTCAGCTTTTGATTCCTTATGATTTAACTTATCTACAAAATGTTCAGTTATTGTATATTCATGTGCAGTAATTCCCATTTTAGCAATTCTTGCATCAGCTTCTTCTTGGGAAACACCTTTCCAACGACTAGAACGAGAATAGGATTGTTTACCTTCACTTACACCATTAACGAATACATTATTATTTCGAACCCAGTTTGCACCAAAGTAATCATCATCCTCTGCATCACGAGAACCGTAAAGAATCTCACCACCATTCTTCACCTTCATCATAGTAACGTTATTTTCAGCAAGTCCCCATGACCAGTTAGAATGAAGCAAACCACCTGTTTCAAGAGGTTCTTTCACATCAATCGTACCTTTTGCAACAGAGTTCTTCAAACGTCCCCATGCACTAACATCTCTCGGATTATCACCATGATTCAATTTAGCAACAAGTCCACCGACCTTAGCTTTATTCCCTTTGATATAGGCATCAATGTAAGAGTTATCTGTGTTACTTCTCCAGCTTTCGCTGACAAGCCCACCTGACCACCATCCTGCGTTCCCTACACTTGTAATATTGCCGATAAAGGCTACATTACGCATATTGGATTCATCCAGTTTATTGACCATACCCGTAACGTCATTGTTACCTACAACATTACCTGTTACTTTAATGTTTTCAATCGTTGACTTCTTAAACATCTCACCAAGCGGTGCTGTCTTGTTCGCCCAAGGCATATTGATATCAACATTACCCAGATTGATGTCGTGAATATGAGCATTCTCAGCTTGTGCAAATAACGGACGAGCTAAATTGTGAATAGTGTAACGTTTATCACCCTCACTAGATAGCTTACCAGTGAATTTAGCTGTCACGTAAGATTTACTTGGTGTTGGTACATTCACAGCGTTTAAGTCCGCACCAAGTTTAAACTCACCATTTGGAGTTTTTTGCATATCTTCAATTAATTCTTTGAAATTGTAGTATACATTACCTTCTTTGGCTTTTTGTTTTTCAAAATAATGAACATACTCTTCGCTAAGTGTGTTATCCGCATTACGTTGAATCAAATCAGGTGCTTTGGCAGTGACTTTGTATAAAGTTTTTCCGTCTTTTTCTACTTCTTCAATCTTGTCAACAGCAAGTCTTGTTATTTTGTTATCATGAGTGGTCACTCGTAAATAAAGCGGAGCAACATCAGTTGGTTTTTCTGTCAGTAAACTAGTATCTGTTTCATTACCGTCAGCATCCACACTCATCAAGCTTGTTTCTTTGATGTTTTTGATTTCAACTTTTTTGAGGTCAATTCTTAGCGGTTCTTCCTTCAGAACCTCTTCCTCATCACCCTCACCACGGTCATAAACCATCTTCGTTTCAAGTTTATAATCCTTGTAGTACTGTAAATCTGTCAGGGTAGTTGTCAAGTCATCTGGTGAAACATTCAAGGTTTTGACAATCTCATCACCTTTTTTCAGAGTTAAGGTAATAGATTTAATGGCTGCCTTACTTGGATTTTCTAGACTATACTTAACATCTGAAGTCCGTTTCAAATCCTTAGGTTCAACTGCAGTGATGGTCAATACTGGTTTTTCAAAGCTCTTGGTACCACGTTTCAAAATTTTGTCTTGAGGTGCCTCAAGGATTTCCTCTGTAACTTTTGGAGCGTCTTCTGTTTTAACTCCTCTGATGGTGTTAAAGGTCTTGGTGATTTTTTTCTGACCTTCTTTTCCTTCTTGAGCTACAACTTCTAAGCCTTTTTTCAGTTGGTCATCTTCTTTAACAACTTCCTTAAATGGAATCTTTTCAAGACTTTCTTCTACCAGAGTTCCTTCAATTGGTTTTGTCCCACGACTTACCTGTTGGTTTACAGGCTCCTTGGTAACTTCTGTGCTAGTTGAAATAACTTGGTCAGTTTTAACACCTTCTACTGTTTTATAAGTTGTTTTAGTAACTTGACTACCTTTTTCTCCATTTCTTACGACAGTTTCTTCGTCCGTATACTTGGTTGGATCCTCAGTCGTTTCAGTTTTGTAGTCTAGGTCTGTAGTCGATGTTTCAACAAGGGTTCCCTCAGTTACTTTGTACTCTGGTAACTGTTCTTGTACAAGGGCTTGGCCAGTTTTACCTTCCTCTTGGGTACCCTTTACTTCGATTGGAGCTTCTGGTAAGGTTGGTTGTGTCAAGGCTTGACCTTCTTTGCCTTCCTCTTGGGTACCTTTTGCTTCAACTGGAGCTTCTGGTAAGGTTGGCTGTGTTAAAGCTTGGCCTTCTTTGCCTTCCTCTTGGGTACCTTTTGCTTCAACTGGAGCCTCTGGAAGTTCTGGTTGTGTTAGAGCTTGGCCTTCTTTGCCTTCTTCTTGCGTCCCTTTAGCTACTTGATGAGTTGGTTCAGCTTGTGGGGTTGGAGTTGGAGCAGGTTGCACCTCTTTCTTCGTTCCGACTGCAATCACTTGTGACACAGGATTTTGAACCACTTGGTCTTCGATAACTTCTCTAACTTCTTGACCATTAACCATTGATACTTTGGTTACAAGGCGACGCTGACCATTTACTCCGGCTGTGACGATACGAGTCTGTCCTTCTGCTAGATTCGCATCTGGGCTTGTGACTGTTTCAAACGGAATCTCTACCAAGCTCTCTTCCTGTCTAGTTTGTGGCTTCTCAGAAACTGGTTTTTCTTCAACAGCAGGAGCAACTGAAGTTTGTGTCACAGGTTTTTCAACGACAGTTTCTGGCGCAACAGTCGGTGTTTCTTGAACGACTTCAGTTTTCTCGATTTCATTTGCACTTTGCTTTTCTACTGGCAACTGAGGCTTCTCAGCTGAAGCTGGTCTTGATGGATGGAGTTCTGCTTCCTTGAAGTATCCGATGTATTCATAACCATCAATGTGGATAATCCCTTCAGCCAAACCTTCATGTGTAGAGGCCGAAATAGTTTGGTTATAAGAAAGCAATTCTTTATTTTCAAATGCGAATGTCCCATAAGGTACAAAGGTACTGGCTCCTAAAGAACCAATCAAGAGAACACCTAGAACCTCTTTGCGACCTTTTTTGGACACCAAAAAGACTGCTAGAGAAGCAGTTGCCAAGCCAAGACCTGCCAAAGCTAGTTCCTTACTTCCTGTGTAAGGAAGTTGTTGACTGTTAGTTGCCTTCTTGCGATAAACTACATAGAGAATATCTTCATCTTGAAATTCTGTTGGAACCTCATGATGAATCAGGGCTTTTTCAGACTCGGTCAATTCCTGCTCCGCCAAATAACGGTAATGAACGCTATGAGCGCCGCCGACTTCATTGGCTTGCACCTTATCTACTGAAAGGGTACTGGCACCAAAAAGGAAGGCCCCGATGGCTACAGGACCTACCCCAACAGTTAGCTTACGAATCGAATATTTGGTGATTTTTTCTAGTTGTTGTTTTGTTTTTCTCATTCTCACGACTTTCTGATAGAATCTTGTGGATACTGCGCACGCGCACCTCCAATTAATTTTGGACGGCTAGCAAGAGCCGTTACATGGGCATGCCCAATTTCTCTCAAAAGAGGGCGAATCGGAACCTGAACATGCTTGACATGCATACCAATTGCAGTGTCTCCGATATCCAATCCAGCATGAGCCTTGATAAATTCAACCTCAACTGGATCTTGCATAAACTTGAAGGCTGCCAACTGACCTGAACCTCCTGCCTGAAGGGTAGGAAGGACACTGACGATTTCCAGACCAAACTGCTCTGCCACCTGACGCTCAACGACGAGGGCCCGATTGACATGTTCACAACCTTGAACAGCTAGATGAATTCCTTTTTCCTCTAGGATATCTAAGATGGTCTTCACGATGATTTCCCCAATTTCTTGGCTGGATTCCTTGCCAATCTGACCACCTATTACTTCACTAGAAGAAAGGCCCAAAACAAAGATAGATCCTTGCTTCAAATTGGCCTTTTCTAATACATCGTTTACAATCTGGCTAGTTTCTCTTTGAATGTCTTTTTCCTTCATACTTGATACCTCTTTTGTCATTATCTATCATATCGTTTTTTCTACGTTTTAGCAAGATAGACAACCTAGAAAGCTTGCCCAATTACGCATAAAACTCCCAGAATTGACTGGGAGTTAACTAGTTTCTATTCTATTTATGTATATTTCAACTGTCGTACCTTTTGAGGGAATAGAATCAATCTTCATTTGGTAATGTTCTCCAAAATGAAGTTTGAGCCGTTGATCAACATTTTGAAGACCAACTCCCCCACGTTTGAGTTGACTTTGACTACTATCGCTAGCATCTTGGAAACCAATCCCATCATCCTCAATGCGGATGACCAATCCCGAATCCTGTTTCTGAACAGAAACTCTAATATGTCCCTGGCCTTCCTTTTCCTTAATGCCATGGTAAAGAGCATTCTCTACAAGAGGTTGTAGCACTAGCTTGGGCAAGACTAGATTATCAAAGGCAGGATTTTCATTAATTTCGTATTCCAGCTTATCGCCATAGCGTTGTTTCTGGATAAATAGATACTGGCGGACATGATTAATTTCATCAGACAGGCAAATCAAATCTTTACCCTGATTGAGCGCCAAGCGGAAATAAGTCGCCAAGGACTTGGTCACTTGCACCACTCTCTGACTATCTTGAAATTCAGCCATCCAGATGATGGTGTCCAAGGTGTTATAGAGGAAATGGGGGTTAATCTGGCTTGATAGAGCTTGAAGTTGGTACTGACGGGTCGTTTCTTCCTGCCTGCGAATATCTACCATCAGCTGATCAACCTGATCCAACATGGCATTGAACTGGCGAGTCACCTCTCTCAATTCATAAGCACCCGCTTCTTTGGCACGAAGATTCTGATTACCAGAAGCAATTTCCAGCATAGTTTCTCTCAAATCCTTCAAAGGGGCAATCCAGCGTTTAAGACTAAACCACACCAAGCAGAGACAAGCAAGAAGAGATGTGAAACTGGCTCCAAGCAAGGTCCACATGAGTTGACTCCGAACCTGGTCTAACTTCTCCAACGAAGACACGCCAAGCACCGTCCAATCAGTTCCAGCAATCTTTTCTTGACTGACATAGGATTGGTGGTCTGGAGTGTAACCCTGCCCTGTCTTAATATAGGGTTTCATGGCCTCCATTTCGCTAGACGAACTATAAACTGTATGTTGAGGATGATAAACAAATTCATGGTTTTCATTGATGATAAAAGCAAAGCCCTGCTGACCCAACTGGAGTTGGTTGAGATAGGCTTCCAGAGTTTCATAGGAAATATCCAAACGAAGTACACCTAGATTGGCTCCCTTTGCATCAAGAAGTTCTTGAGTGACAGAAATGACCCACTGGCTATCTGATTTACGAGCTGGAGTTAAAACTGGTTTAGCTCCCTGATGAATAGCCTTTTGGTACCAATCCTCAGTCATCATATCTGAGGAAGTTTTCATCTGCACACTATCATCCGTAGAAATGACCTGACCAGATTTGGTTACCAGCACAACAGCTTTCAAGTCCTGGTCTGACTTTAAAATGGTCAAAAACAAATCTCGAATTCCCTTGACCTTTTCTTGACTGGGATTCTCAGCATAGGTTAGGACATCTGCCTGCTGGGTCAAACTGGTCGAGGTGGTTTCTAATTTTTTGATATAAGACTGGATAAAGTGGCTAGTCTGACTGATAGTCGTTTGGCTATTGCCCTCAATAGTAGCCTCAATGGCTGAAGAACTAGATTGATAGTAGAAAGTCCCAACCAGAGCTAGGAGAATGAGAAAGACCAGAAAGATGGAAATAACCATTCTGACTAGGAGAGAAGAACGTTTCATCGATCTTCCCCCTTCTTAAACTGGCGAGGTGTCACACCTGCAATCTGTTTAAAACGTTGGGTAAAATAGTTCATATCTTCAAAGCCAACCTTCTCTGCGATCTCGTAAATCTTCAGATCGGTAGTTAAAAGCAAAAGCTTGGCTTGTTTGACACGTTCTCTCACCAGATAATCCTGAAAAGGCAGGCCTAACTCTTTCTTAATCAAAGAACTCAGATAAGTCGGGCTAAAACCCAAGTCACTGGCCAAACTCTTCAAACTAAATTGGCTATCAGCCAGATGGGACTGGATTTTCTGGGCCATATTTCCCTCAAACTTATCAGTCAATAAATCTTGTAACTGCTCTTCTTTCTCTTCCTTATCCAACTTTTGCTTGATTTTCCCCAGCATTTCCTCGATATCCTGACGAGAAAAGGGCTTGAGTAGGTAATCATCCACACCTAGTTTGACAGCAGACAAGGCATAATCAAAATCATCGTAGCCTGTTAAAAAGACCAAATGCACCTGAGGATAGGTTTCTCGGACCAGACTGGCCAACTGGATCCCATTTAGCTGAGGCATGTTGATATCGGTTAAAATAATATCTGGCACCTGCTTTTGTATCAATTCCCAAGCCTGTCTTCCATTTTCAGCTTGACCGATGATTTCCATATCGTAGGCTGCTACATTGACCAGCTTGGTCAAGCCTTGTCTTACCAGATATTCATCTTCTACGATTAAGATTGTATAGGTCATGCTTCTCTCCTTTGTCACTTACTAGTATCAGTATAGCAAAATTCTCCTCTAACTGCTTAGGAAATCCCTCTTAATCGACATAATCTAGTAAATAAGCGTAGCCTTTTTCTTCCATTTGATCTTTGGGAATAAAGCGGATAGAGAGACTATTGATACAGTAGCGCAAGCCACCCTTGTCCTGTGGGCCGTCCGTAAAGACATGGCCAAGGTGAGAATCTCCAACTCGGCTTCGCACTTCCATGCGTGTCATATTGTAAGACTTATCTTCCTTGTAGGTGGCAACATCTGGACTGATGGGTTGGGTAAAACTAGGCCAGCCACAACCAGACTCAAACTTATCCTTTGATGAAAAGAGAGGTTCACCAGTTGCTACATCCACATAGATACCAGATTCAAATTTATCCCAGTAACGGTTTGAAAAAGCTCGTTCTGTTTGATTTTTCTGGGTGACTGCATACTCCTCAGGTGACAAGGTCTTTTTCAATTCCTCATCACTTGGTTTGGGATATTTGCTGGCATCAATGACGGGATAGGCCGCCTGATTGACATTGATATGGCAGTAGCCATTTGGATTTTTCTTGAGATAGTCTTGGTGGTAATCCTCAGCCACTACAAAATTCTGCAGACTCTCCTTTTCAACTGCTAGAGGTTGATCGTATTTCTTAGCCACCTCATCAAAGACTTGGTTAATCACCTCTAAATCCTTGTCATCTGTGTAATAAACACCAGTACGGTACTGGGTTCCCACATCATTTCCTTGTTTATTTTTGCTGGTTGGATTGATAATGCGGAAGTAATGAAGCAGGATTTCTTTTAGGGAAATTTGTTTGGCATCATAAGTAACATGAACAGTCTCCGCATGACCTGTTTGGTTAATCAATTCGTACTTGGTTGTTTCCCCTCTACCATTTGCATAGCCTGAAACGGCATCTGTCACTCCGGGAACGCGTGAGAAATATTCCTCAACTCCCCAGAAACAACCTCCAGCCAGATAAATTTCGTGCAAGTCTGCATCTTTACTCACTTCTGTTTTTTTCACTGTTTTTCCTCCTTGGCTAACTGATGCTTTCTCAATTTGCGAGCTATCTGTCTGCCCTGCATTTCGCATCAATAGAAAATAGAAACCGCTTATGGCTAGGAAAAAGATTCCTGCCAAGACAAACAATTTTACTTTATCATTCATGACCTTTCTCTACCCCATTTCTTTCAATGTCTTTAAAATCATATCCTTATCCATAAAACCTGGTTGCGTCTTGACCAGTTTTCCTTCCTTGTCTATAAAGGCTTGAGTTGGGTAAGAACGAACACCATAACTTTCCAAGAGTTTGCCTGACGGGTCAATTAGAACTGGGAAATTTTTATAATCCAAGCCCTTGTACCAGTTTTTAAAGTCAGCTTCCGCTTGTTCTCCCTTGTGACCAGGAGATACCACTGTCAAGACCACATAGTCATCACCAGCATCCTTAGCAATTTCATCCGTATCTGGAAGGCTAGCCAAACAGATGGAACACCAAGAAGCCCAGAATTTGAGATAGACTTTCTTGCCCTTGTAATCAGACAAGCGGTAGGTCTTGCCATCTACTCCCATCAGTTCGAAATCAGCAACCGCCTGACCTTTAGTAGCAGTTTGTGAACTGACTTGTTCTGTTTTTGTTTGCTCCTTCATAGTAGCTTCGTCTGACATATTTTTAGCCGAACAGGCTGCCAAGCAACAGATTGAGCCGACTCCAAGGAGACATGTTTGCCATTTTTTCATTTCTTCTTCCTCTCTATTCAAATAATGTAGTCAAAATGGAAGCATTTCCCAAAAGCACCAAGATTCCCATCACGATAATGAGGAAACCACCTACTTTTTTGAGGGTTCCGAGATAAGGATGGAGTTTTCGGAAATGTTTCAAAACATAGCTGGAGGCTAGAGCTAAAACCAAAAATGGTAGCGCTAGCCCCAGCGTATAGATTAACATGAGACCAGCTCCCTGCCAAGCACCTGAACCACCTGAAGCCGCCAAGGCCAAAACAGAGCCCAGAACTGGCCCCACACAAGGCGTCCAAGCAAAACTAAAGGTCAACCCCAGTAAAAATGCCTGACTATAGCCGTTACCCTTTTGCCCCTGTCTCTTTAATTGTAGCCTTCTTTCCTTGTAGAGTCCCTGAAAATGTAAGACTTCCATCTGGTGCAAGCCCAAAAGAATGATAACCGCACCCGTCACATACTGAAACCAAGAAGCATACAGCAAATTGCCTAAAAAACCAGCTCCATAGCCTAGTAAGATAAAAACAAAGGATATCCCTGCTATAAAGGCCAAAGTTCGCAATAAACTAACAAGTGAGATTGAAAATTTTCCACTAGAAGCCTGAGCACCATCTTTGTCATCCAACAAGACCCCTGCATAAACCGGTAACAAGGGTAAAATACAAGGAGAAAAGAAGGAAAGAATTCCAGCAAGAAAAACACTGATAAAAAAGATTATATTATCCATTGCCTTCCTCCATTCTTTGATTTGATAGGACTATTATAGCCCCAAAACTCCAGAAAAAACAGGGACAATGATAGGGAAAAATAGGGATTTAATCAGGTTATGTAAAAAATGTTACAAAAAAAGCCAGACACAGTCTGACTTTGATGGAAACTGAAAAGAAAATTCACTAGTCTTCCCTACTTACCTGATAATAAATAAGATCAGCAAGATAGCCTTTTCTCTCTACACCATTGGTAATAGTCTTGAGATAGGACATTCCAGCCTTCTCCATGACACGACCTGAAGCTGGATTAAGACTAGCATATCGTGCTCTGACATCTTGAAAACCTGCTTGAGTAAAACAAAAGTCCAAGACAGCTTTCAAAGCCTCTGTCATCATGCCATGACCCCAGTATTTCTTGCCTAGCACATAGCCAATTTCACAAGAAAAATCGTTCTCATCTATTGTAACGATGCTGATATCTCCTATCACCTGTTCCGGGTTTTCTTTGAGACAAATGGCCCATTTGTAATAGTTGGGATTGGCATAGGAGGCAACCCAATTGCGAATCGAATTTCGAGTCACCTCGACATCAGGATGAGGATCCCAAGTGACATAGGTTAGATTTTCAGCGGACGAAGCCCAATTCTGAAACATGGCTTCTGCATCACTTTCCACAAATCTTCGCAAGATTAAACGATCTGTCTGTAATATTTGCGTACTGATTGCTTTCATGACGCTACCTCGCTTTCTGATAGATGATTCTATGTCCAATCTCCATTGAAACTTGTTTTACTTTCTCGTTTCTAGACTCGGGGTTCAAGTTACCCCGACCTTTCTCGTTTTCTTATTTCTAAACTCGGGATAAAAAGATCCACTGGAGGTTATTCTTGCTCTCGAGTTTCAAGGCTCAAGCTAAAAAGGTCCACCGGACCTTCTCTCACTTTCTTATTTCAAGGTGAGAGGCTGAAAACCTCCACTGGAGGTTCCTCATTTTCTTATTTCTAAACTCGGGGTTAAAAGGTCCCCCGGACCTTTTTACTCCCAAAAATCATCAAATACGGTGATGGGTAGGTGGCGTTTGTGTTGGCCTTTGTGCCACCAGTTTTCAATGGTCGCTTGAGCTTCTGGGCTGATTGTTTTGCCTTCTAGGTAGTCGTCAATCTCTGCATAGGTGACTCCGAGGGCTACTTCGTCAGCTAGACCTGGTTTGTCTTCTTCTAGGTCTGCCGTTGGGATTTTTTCATAAAGGGCTGGGTCTGCACCAAGTTCCTTCAATAGTTGTTTTCCTTGACGTTTATTGAGGCGATAAAGAGGGAGAATATCCGCACCACCATCACCAAACTTGGTAAAGAAACCTGTGATATTTTCCGCAGCGTGGTCTGTTCCAATGACCGCTCCGCTATGGGAACCAGCAAGGGCATACTGAGCAATCATACGGCAACGTGCCTTGATATTCCCCTTGTTGAAGTCTGAGACAGGACTACCTGTCGCTTCAACTGCAGCTGTCATGGCATCTGCAGACTCCTTGATATTCACCACTAAACTGATATCTGGCTGAATGAAGGCTAGGGCTTTTTGAGCATCTGCTTCATCAGCTTGCACCCCATAAGGCAGGCGGACAGCGATAAATTTGTAGCTGTCATCTCCCGTTTCTGCTCGCAGTTCTTCCATGGCCAGTTGAGCCAAACGTCCTGCTAAGGTTGAGTCTTGTCCCCCAGAAATCCCTAGTACAAAGGTCTTTAGGAAGGGATGTTTTTTCAGGTATCTCTTTAAGAAATCAATAGAACGACGAATTTCTTCCTGGGCATCAATCACTGGTTTCACACCCAGCTCTTGGATAATCGTTTCTTGCAAACTCATTCTTCCTCTCCTTCACCGAGGGCTTCCTTGCGCATCTTGTCAATCAAGTCCATCTTGTCTTGCCATACATCACGCGCCAAATCTACTGGATAGTGTTGCGGATTGAGCACGCGCTTGTACTCATCCCAAAGCTTGTCAAATTCCTTACGAGCATAATCCTGAATCTCAGTTAAGCTAGGCAAGTTGTAAATCAATTTTCCGTCTTTGAAGATATCCACTAGGAGAGGAACAGCATCAAAATTACGAACCGTCTTCTTGATGTAGGTATAAGTCGGATGGAACATCTTGATTTCTGTCATGTCACTCACAGCAACACCATCATAAGTGATGTAGTCACCCTCTGACTTACCTTTTTCACGACTGGTAATGCGCCACACCTGCTTCTTACCTGGCGTAGACACTTTTTCAGCATTATTTGACAGCTTAATCGTATTGCGCATGTTCCCATTTTCATCTTCAATTGCAACAATCTTATAAACTGCCCCAAGAGCTGGCTGATCATAGGCTGTAATCAGCTTTGTACCCACGCCCCAGACATCAATCTTGGCCTTTTGCATCTTGAGGTTGAGGATGGTATTTTCATCTAGATCATTAGAAGCATAAATCTTAGCCTCGGTAAATCCAGCCTCGTCCAGTTGCTGACGGACTTTCTTAGAAATGTAGGCGATATCCCCAGAGTCAATCCGCACACCCATAAAGTTAATCCGATCACCCAGCTCACGCGCCACCTGAATGGCAGCTGGCACACCGATACGAAGGGTGTCATAGGTATCCACAAGAAAGACACAGTTCTTATGGGTCGTAGCGTAAGCCTTGAAGGCCTCATAGTCGTTACCATAAACCTGTACCAAGGCATGGGCATGAGTCCCCAAGACAGGAATGTCAAAGAGTTTACCTGCACGCACGTTGCTGGTTCCATTGGCACCACCAATCACCGCTGCGCGTGTTCCCCAGATAGCCGCATCCATTTCTTGCGCACGACGTGTTCCAAATTCCATCAAGGGCTCATCTTCAATGACTGAACGAATACGAGCTGCCTTGGTAGCGACCAAAGTCTGGTAGTTAACGATGTTCAAAAGAGCTGTTTCGACCAACTGACATTGGGCTAGAGGACCTTCCACCTGCACAATCGGCTCATTAGCAAAAACCAAGTCCCCTTCTTGGGCAGAACGAACGGTCAACTCCAACTTGAAATTGCGGAGATAGTCCAAGAATGACCCATGATAGCCCAGCGACTCCAAATAGGCAATATCGCTATCTGAAAAACGCAAGTCTTCAAGATAATTCACAATTCTTTCCAAACCTGCAAAAACTGCATAGCCATTTTTAAAAGGCTGTTGGCGGAAATAAACCTCAAAGACCGCCTTTTTATTGTGAATCCCTTGGTCAAAGTAAACCTGCATCATGTTAATCTGGTACAAGTCCGTGTGCAATGTCAAACTATCATCTGGATACATACTTTTCCTACTTCCTTAACTAGAAACCCATAAAAATTTTCAAAAACTTTCATGTATTCCAATAAATTAGTACTATTATATCACATTTAGCTGGATTGAGAAAAGAGTAACAAGCTATTCTCCACTCTCCAGTTCATCCATGTCTTGCTCAAATTTTTTCTGAGCCCATTCACCATAACTCTTCAGACCAAGATTGCCAATAAAGACCCAGGGAAGGTAAAAGACATATGTAATGACCCAAGCAGACAAGTATTTAAAGTTCAAAGGATTGTGCTGATAAATTTCGATATTGAATTGATAATTCTGCAACATCAAAAGAGCTGTAATCGCCAAGGTTAGAAAAAAACAACCCAAAATCGTAAAATGAAAACGACTATAATAGGTCACTCCCAGATAACGGGCACGATTAAAAAAGAAGAAAATTCCTACTATCAGTGTATACACTAGAAAATTCGGATTAAAAAGAGAGGGAGCTAATACAGCCACCAAATAGCTTAGAAGCACAAGCACAATAAAGAGGGAAAAGGATTCTGCCCCAGCTTTATTGATTAGTTGTTCTTCTCTTTCGTCAAGTAATTGATAATGAATGAATTTATTTACCATCTTCTTCCTCCCAAAATAGTTGGTCTAGGGTTTTCCCTAAACATCTGCAAATGGACTGGCAGAGGGAAAGACTAGGATTGTATTTCCCCGCCTCTATCAAACCAATAGTCTGGCGCGTCACCCCAACAGCCTCTGCCAGTTGACCTTGTGTTAAATCAAGCTCAACCCGAGCTAATTTTAATTTTAAATTTTTAACCACCTGCGTCCTCCTTATAGTTTTAATACTCATCTACTCTTAAAAAATCCAAAACTAACACAAGCTGTCAGCTATTTATTATAACCTCATTAATTAGCACTCCAATATTATCTTCAACCTAAAATCAGTATGTTGGATTGTTTGAAATAAACTTCCTAGTTTACTCTTTTATTTTTGTTTAGTATTAGCTTTAGTAGAATCTTTTAAACGAGTTTTTATTGCTTGTACTTCTTGTTTAGTTTAGTTGGTTTCATATTACTATTATATAATGCTTTTGGAAATGAGTCTAGTATAAGTCAAAAACGTGGTGAACAGCAAGAGAAGGAGCATACCAAGATGACTGATTTTTTGCTGGTTTTAAGTATGCAAAATAATACTAAACGAAACTAAAATGAATACTTCTTGCTTTTCTTGAGAGTGAAAAAGTACAATAAAATGATTGTAGTGATTACCACAAGATACTGACTAATAGACATCGTATTTGAAGCCACAAATACAGGTAAAGAATAAAAAGGAAGAAGTTCAATTGCTTTGATAAACAAATCATTACTAGTATTCATCATAATCGTATTTAATATATTAGGGATAAAGAGTAGTAAAGCAACTAAAATACCAAATATCAAGCCACTTTTCAATTTGTATAAATAGAAAATGTAAGATAATAGAAAATAAAATAGGACTAACAAAATTGTATTGACTACAATAGCTACTATAAAATCTAATCCTAAATCACCTGGAACACCCAATTTACATACGATGACTAGTAGCACAATGCCATTCAAAGCATAAATAATAGAAACTGAGATGGCATATAGAAAATTAGACAAGACGTAAATCATCCGATTTTTCTTTTGATTATAAAATAAACTGATCGTATTGTGGGAAAAATCCCTGCTAATAATTCGGTTAGCATGTATAACAGCCATTAACATACCGAGCATAGCATAGAAGTTTGAAATATGCTTAATACCAAGCGATGTCCCTTGAGTCTTTAGAATAAAGAATGTAACCAATATCGGCGGTATAAACGAGATAAGCAAACCGAGATATATTACGCCTGATGAATATAAATCTCTTATATTTTCCTTAAGAAAATTCAATTTATTTAATTTCATGATTATAACCTTCCTTTATTTTGAACGATTTAGATAAATATCTTTAAGCGTCTCTTTTTTAGTTTCAAAATCAACTACTTTAATAGAGTTTTCGTTAAAAAATTTAAAAAGCTCACTACTTTGAATATTCCCAGACATAGTAATTCTCAGTCCCTCTCCCTGAACAATATCCCCAAATTCTTGTTTGGTAATGAAAATGTCTCTATCTGTAGCTGATAAAAAAGCTATCTCAAACAAGCAATTATGACTATCTTTTCCTACTTTTTGAAATGTCAAAAGCCCGTTCTCCAAGAAAAGAACCCTCTCACAAATTTCTTCAATATCTTCTAATTTATGACTCGATATTAAAATTCCCACATTTTCATGTAAAGCTAAATTTTTTAGAACCGCTAAAACTATTTGTGATGATTCAATATCTAAACCATTAGTCGGTTCATCTAAAATCAATATATCAGGTTCCGTAACGAGAGTTAGAAGCAAAGCTAATTTTTGTTTTGTACCCAAAGAATAGGTCTTTACTTTTTTATTAATAGACTGAGTCAAATCTAACTCTTGGATCAAACTTCCAAATCTTTCTTGATTATAGTCAATACCATATAAATTTGACAAATATTTTAAATTCTCTAAACCTGTTTTAGATAAAAATAATTTTGGTTCTTCGATTAAATAGCCAACATTATCACTACTTATAATATTCCCTGAAGTCGGCTGATTATTCTGAACAAGAATTTTCATCAATGTACTCTTGCCAACTCCGTTTCTCCCTACTAGACCAACAATTTCACCCTTATTAAGTTCAAAATTTATATCTTTGAGAATGATTGAATGACCATAATGCTTACTTACATTTATAACTTCCATTTTGTAATTCCTCCATTAATATTCTCGGTTTTCTCTTTGATTCTCATTAATTTTAAAAAGTTGCGCCTCTTTTTAACATATTATATCATATATCTAACTTAATGCAATATATAAATGTCATTTTGTAAAATTTTATTAACAAAAAAACTCTCTATCATAAAATAATAGAGAGTTTTCTGCTTATTCAATTTTTTTCAAAACATCTACAGCATCGTAGGATTTCACATCTAATGTCTCAGCTGCGATTGTATTGTCCTCAATATCGTCTAGAAAGACACAATTTGTAGGATTTAACTGGTATTTATCGAGAATCCCCTTCATACTTATGTCAAGAACCACTCTTTGATTTATGCTTTCATATTCATCTTACAGTTTCTTTTGGTAATAATATCTTTGCCCAATGTAGGGATAGTCTTGTAAGGTAAAGACTTCCTTGTAGCCATGCCTTTTATAAAAATCTGGAGCTTGAAACTGGTAAGTATTGACAAAAGCAAAACGACAGTTTCGATTCTTAGCTTCAGTTTCTGCTTGTTGCAATAGTTTTGAACCGATTCCTTGCCCTCTCAGTTCCTCTTTTACAAATAAATACTCGATTTCTAGCCAATTTCCAAAAGTCTCTGCTATCAAACCTGCCAGGAGATTGCCCTTTTCATCTTCGACATAAAGATTAAGTGGCTCACTTTCAGCTTCTTCTCTTTTTGAACGGTTATAAACACGAATCAGATTCCCTATTTCTTGTGATTTATGGGATTCCTTATTTTCCAATCTAAAGTACATCCAAACCTCCTTGAAAACTGATACAGCTTGATTATAGTCTTATTTCAATAGACTGTCAAACTAGCAAAAACCCACCAACTTGAGTTGATGAGTTTCGAATCTATTTTCTAAATTTCCACTGGCTATAAATCCCAAAACCGATAATCCAGATAGCTGATCCGATTGCTCCGACAAATGTAGACTCTTGTAAAAAGAGGGTTACAAAGACAAAAGCAAAGAAGAGCATGGTTAAAGGATTTAGGAAACGATAATGGGGCATGAGGTAGCCATCCGCCATAAAGTCTGGTGACTTGCGGTATTTAAGGTGAGCCACCATAATCAAGATATAAATAGCGATATAGACACCTGATGATGATGCCGTAATCAAGGCAAAGGCATCCGAAACACCTGGCAAGACGTTGATAAAGGCTGCTAGGGCAATCAAAACTGCTGAAGCGATGATGGCATTTTGTGGCACATTGTGGCGAGAAAGAGTATCTGCCTTAATCGCCTTTAAGAATGGATTTGGTGAATCATGAGCAATCTGATACAAGTGACGCCCTGTTGAATAAAGGGTTGAGTTAAGAGCAGATGCTGCTGACGTCAAAACGACGAAGTTAATTAAGGCTGCTGCCCACTTGATACCGGCCAATTCAAATACTGTAACAAAGGGAGAATCAGCCGATGCAAGCTCACGCCAGGGAATGATAGCCATGATGGCTAAGAGGGCACCTCCATAGAAAAAGGCGATTCGTAGAGGAATTTCCTTAACGGCTTTTGGCAAGACCTGACGTGGATTTTTAGTTTCTGAAGTTGTTACCCCGATAAACTCAATCATGAGGTAAGCAAAGAACACCATCTGGAAGGCCATGACAAAGTTCACTCCACCGTTAGGGAAGAGGGAGAAATTGTCGGTGATATTGGCCAAACTTGCTACTCCATGAGGTGTCTTAAAGCCTGTCAAGACCATAAAGACTCCTGTTGCAATCATGGCTAAAATAGCCACAATCTTGACCATCGCAAACCAAAACTCAACTTCCCCAAAGAGCTTCACCGCAATCAGATTGACCAAGGCTAGAATGGTCAAAAATCCAATCTCAATCATCCAACTTGGCCAGCTAGGGAACCAGAACTGAACATAGTGAGAGATAGCTGTGATTTCCGCCATACCGATAAAGACAACGGATAGCCAGTAAGACCAAACTGAGAAATAGCCCCAGCCCTTACCCAAATGGCGCGTGATAAAGTTGATAAAGGTATGTTGCTCAGGGTCTTGGTAGAGCATTTCTCCAACCGCACGCATCATGAGGAACATGAAGGCCCCTGTAATCATATAAATCAGTACAATGGAAGGACCTGTTAGGCTGATAGAGCGCCCCGCTCCCAAAAAGAGTCCTGTTCCGATTGTTCCCGCAATGGCCATAACCTGCACGTGACGATTGGTCAGACCACGCTCCATCTTATTTTTTTTCTTCTTTGAACTCATATAGTCTCCAATTCAATTTAAAATGGAAAAAGGAGTGAGTGAAGCGCACAGCCTCCCCACTCCTTTTTTCTGTTTTTAGGCTGTTTTTTCAACCTTCAAGATTTTTACATCATAGCTACCAACAGGTGTTTCAATAGTTGCTGTGTCCCCTGTTTTCTTGCCAATCAAGGCTTGTCCAATTGGGCTTTCATTTGAAACTTTACCCGCAAAGGCATCTGCACCGGCTGAACCTACGATAATATAAACTTCTTCCTCGTCCTCACCAATTTCTTGGATAGTGACTGTTTTTCCAATCGCCACTTCATCATCGGCAACTGAGTCGCTATTGACGATTTCAGCATAACGGATTTTTGTTTCCAAGCTAGAGATTTGTCCTTCAACAAAGGCTTGTTCATCCTTAGCTGCTTCGTATTCACTGTTTTCTGAAAGGTCACCGTATGAACGAGCAATCTTTATGCGTTCTACCACTTCTGGTCGGCGGACCAATTTCAATTCTTCTAATTCTTTTTCAAGTTTTTCCTTTTCCGCTAGGGTCATAGGATATGTTTTTTCTGCCATTTTTCTCAACTTTCTTTCGATAGTATTGAATCTCTATCTGAGACTCTCATTGTTGTAGTCTTAGTTTGAACTACTATTTTGAGTAAGCTTGCTATTGACGTGTTCAGCTACATTACGATCATGCTCTTCCTGTGTCACTGCGTAATAGACTTTACCATCTGTAACATTGGCTACAAAGTATAGGTTCTCACTCTTTGTTTGGTTGATACTTGCTTCAATCGCGTCCTGACTTGGACTATCTACTGGACCAGGCATCAAACCAGGTTTTGTATAAACATTGTATGGTGAATTAATCGATGTATCAATTCCAGCATCGTCTGCTAGACTGATATTTTGGCCAAGTTTTCCTTGGGCATACAAGATTGCAATATTGCTTTGAAGTGGCATTCCAAGATTCAAGCGGTTGTAGAAAACACCTGCAATCAACTTACGATCTTCAGTCTTAGCACCTTCTTTTTCAACAAGTGAAGCAATTGTTAGCAATTCATTGACTGTCAAGTTTTTAGACTTAATTGCACTATAGTGTGGAGTCAAGGTCTTATCCATAGCTGCCAGCATCTCATCAATCAAACTTTCAATAGTTGTGCTTTCCTTGATAGAGTAGGTCGCTGGGAAAAGATAACCTTCCAAACGGTAACGAACTCCACTTTCTTTCGTTGGCAAGCTTTCGAGTAGGTTTGGATATTTAGCAACTTCTTGACTGATAAAGTTGTCATCTTGAACTTTAGCCAAAAAAGCTTCCGCTGTCAAAGGCTCTTTAAATTCACCTTGTAATTGGCCTACAGCTTGGGCGATTTGATCAATCGTATATCCCTCTGGAATCGTTAAATCTGCAAGTGAAGGTTCTTGAGGTTCAGGAGTACCACCTTTTTGGAGTTCCTTAATGATATCCTCTGTACTCATGCTCTTTTGCAAATTGTAATATCCAGCCTTCAAATCTGAATAATTTTTATATTTGGCATAGAAAGCAAAAATCACTCCGTGTTTAATCACACCAGAATTTTCAAGTGCTGAGCCAATCTCTTGGACATTGGCTCCTTCTGGGATTTGAACGGTTACATACTTCTTAGAATTAGCGTCAACTGGTAATAAAGATGACTGGACATACTGATAACCGAAGTAACCACCTGCCGAAATCAAGGCAAGGAAAATCAATAGAGAAATGAAGAAAGCTTTCAAATGTGATTTTTTCTTCTTAACAGGTTTAACTGTCTCACGACGACTACGACGTGGAGTTTCAGAAATCACGTCAACAGCTTCAGCTTCAACGACCGGTTCAGGTCTTGGCGCTTCTGCTTGTGTCTCTTTTGGTTCTTCGGTTCTATAAGAAACAGCTACTCTTGTTGGAGTTGTGTTCAAATCTCTTTCGGCCTTTTGTGGACGATTGACATCTGGTCCTGGAACCGGTCTTGATGGACTTGCTTCAGCTGGTGAAGCTGGAACATCTTGACTAGGGTGACTAGGAACGATTGGAGCTTCCTCTCTTAGTTCCTCCGCCGGTGATGCAGGCACATCTTCACTAGGATGCTGTGGAACACGTGGTGCATTCTCCATAATTTTTTCAACAGCTGATAGGGATGCATTCATCACTTCTTCATCAGCAATTTTTGTGTCAGGGACAGACAAAGCTGATTTTTTTTCATCAAGTTCAGCGGCCTCTTGACGAATCCCTTCATAACGTTTTACTTTTTCTAAATCACGTAAAATCTGCTCTTTAAAGCTTAATTTTTCGTCTTCTCTTGGCTTTTCACTCAAAAGTTTATCCTCCTCGTTGACAATCCATAATATTATATCTTAAAAACGAAAGAAAAGCAACTTAGCATGCTTTTCTAGCTTATTTTTTAGCTTCCCAGACCATATCATACCAGGTTTCTCCTGCAAAGGTTGACTGGGACTGGCCTTCATTGACAAATCCATGCTTTTCGTAGTAGGCGATGAGATAGTCATGACAGGTTAGGTTAATGCCTTCTCTTTCGTGTTCAAGCGCCAACTCTTTCAAGGCTGTGAGTAATTTTTGACCAAGTCCAAGTCCCTGTGCCTCCTTGGCAATAGAAAGACAGGTCACAGAGATATAACCACCAGACTCATGACTATGGTCTTCTATCTCCTCTGTAAAGGACTGGTCTTTCAGATGACGCTGGGGGCCAACTGGTCCTTCTATATACCCCATGATTCTGCCTTCTTTTTCTGCAACCAGAAACGAGGTCTGAATTTCTCGCAAATGTGCTTCAAAAACAGAGCGAGGAATGGCTTCTTCAATCGAGAAATTTTCTAGTTCAATCTCAACGATACGATCCAAATCTTCTAATCTTGCTTGTCTGATTTTCATTGTGCCTCCAGATAAAAGGGATTAAACCAAATCATACTAAAACCCTGGCTAGTTGCATAAAGCGAAGTTTCTTCATCAATAAAACCGTTCATTTCAAAATAGGATAGCAACTCATCAGGACTCTCCAAACGAATACCTTTGTACTCCAGCTCAACTGCCGCATCTTTCAAAGCCGCAAGAAGAAGCGTTCCCAAGCCCTGTCTCTGATGGTCAGCCTTGATAACCAAAGAATGTATTTCTAGACATTGCGGATTGTGTGGGTAAGGACCACCTAGAACATAGCCCAGAATCTGATTTTCATCCCTAGCTAGAAGAAAGGTATCCGCAGACTTACGGATACTTTCTTCTAAAATATGGGCAGGTTGCTGCTTTTCAGCTGGAAAAGATGAAGCCTGAAGTGCCACTACATCAGCCAAATCAGCCTTACTTGCCTGAATAATCTTAATTGGAATTTCCATGGTAGAATCCTATTGAACATTGCTTGTCAAGTTAGACAAGAGACGCTCAAATGAGTATTCATAGGTTTGAATGTCTCCTGCTCCCATAAAGACATAGACAGCATTGTCATGGTCTAGAAGTGGAGAAACATTTTCAACAGTGATTACTTGGTGTTTCTTGTTGATTTTATTAGCTAGGTCTTCTACCTTGACATCACCATGGTCTACCTCACGCGCAGATCCATAGATTTGTGCTAAGTAAACCGCATCCGCTTGATTCAAAGCGTGAGCAAATTCGTCCAACAAGGCAATGGTTCTTGTAAAAGTATGCGGTTGGAAGACTGCAACAATTTCCTTGCTTGGATATTTCTGACGAGCCGCATCCAAGGTTGCAATGATTTCTGTTGGATGGTGGGCAAAATCATCGATAATCACCGTGTCATTGACAATTTTTTCTGTGAAACGACGCTTAACACCGGCAAATGTTTTCAAGTGTTCACGCACCAAGTTCAAATCAAAGCCTGCTGTGTACAGCAATCCGATGACTGCTGTCGCATTCATGATATTGTGACGACCAAAGGTTGGGATGTGGAATTGTCCCAACTCTTGTCCACGGAAGTGAACAGTGAAGGTTGAACCAGTTGTAGAACGGAGAAGGTCGCTAGCTACAAAGTCATTTCCTTCAGCTTCAAAGCCATAATAATAGATTGGTGCATCAGACGTAATTTTACGTAATTCTGCATCTTCACCATAGACAAAGAGACCCTTAGTAATTTGTTTAGCATAGTCGTTAAAAGCATTGAAAACATCCTCTAGACTTGTGAAGTAGTCTGGATGGTCAAAGTCAATATTGGTGATGATAGAGTATTCTGGGTGGTAAGGCATGAAGTGACGCTCATATTCGTCAGATTCAAAGACAAAATACTTGGCATTGGCTGAACCACGACCTGTCCCGTCTCCAATCAAGAAGCTAGTATCTGTGATATGAGACAAGACATGAGATAACATACCTGTCGTTGAAGTTTTTCCATGCGCTCCAGCAACTCCCATGCTGACAAAATCACGCATAAAGCTACCTAGGAATTCATGGTAACGTTTGTAGCTGATGCCATTTTGATCCGCATAGGCAATTTCGACATTGTTATCTGGACGAAAGGCATTTCCAGCGATAATTTCCATATCTCCATCTAGATTCTTTTCATCAAAAGGAAGAATGGTAATTCCTGCCTGCTCAAGACCACGTTGAGTAAAGTAGTACTTTTCAACATCTGATCCCTGTACCTTATGCCCCATTTGGTGCAACATCAAGGCCAAGGCACTCATACCTGATCCCTTAATTCCGATAAAATGATATGTCTTTGACATGTTTTCTCCCCTATTCCGTAATTCTTGTCAGATTCAACTCTTGGGCAACCTGACGTTCTTGTTCTTTTTGTTGATTCTTTTTATTGTAGATTTGGCTCTTTTTCAGAAAATCATAGTTGTTTTTCTTTGGGCCTGCAGTTTCTGCTTGCTCAGTTTGAGTAGAAATATAGCTCACTTCTTCCGCCAAGATGTAATGAGACTGGGTCAGTTTTTGACTGTATTTGACAAATTCACCAGGATTTTCCTTTTGGAAAGGCGCTGTTGGTTGATTGCCCTGTCTAACAAGACTTGGCTGAGTATGGCGTCTTGTAGGAGGGATATCCTTAGTCAGATAGCTTGCTGAGCGTTTCTTTTTCAAGTCTGCACGCGCTTCTTCACGTGCTACCTCCGCATAGCTCTTTCCTTCTTTCTTAACCCCTAAACCAGCCTTTTTAGGTTTCTCTACCTGCTTTTCAATCGGTTTGACTGGTTTTTCTTCAGTAATAGGGGCCCACTCCAGATAATTCTTATCACGGTATTCTCCCTTGATATTACTGATAAAGTCAGATTCATCATAGAGGTCCATAACCGGCATTTCAGTCAGCATGACCTCATCATCTGACACCAATGGAAATCGTTCTTCTCTCATTTTCTATTTCCTTTCAACACTTCATTATAGCGTATTGTCTTGATTTTTCAAGTGCTGGCTTCAGAAATTCCCAAAATTTCTCTAATTTCTGCTAGGGTCAGACTGCCACGTGACTCTGTTCCATCCAATACTTGTGACACCAGATGTTTCTTTTGTTCTTGGAGTTCCTGAATTTTTTCTTCAATGGTTCCCCTAGTCACCAAACGATAAACCTCAACCTTTTCTTCCTGACCCATCCGATGGGCACGGCCAATAGCTTGCGCTTCCACCGCAGGATTCCACCAAAGGTCAACCAATATAACCGT
The DNA here is from genome assembly GCF_946188375.1 of Streptococcus mitis. GTDB lineage: Bacteria > Bacillota > Bacilli > Lactobacillales > Streptococcaceae > Streptococcus > Streptococcus mitis_CX. The sequence continues at coordinate 42,144 of NZ_CAMHUS010000009.1, read as the reverse complement.
ATCAGCACCTGTCAGGTTCAGACCGACACCACCAGCCTTGAGGGAAATCAGAAATGCATCTCTTTCCCCTTGGTTAAAGGCTTTGGTCATGTCTTGTCTTTCCTTGGCTGGGGTTGAACCCGTAATTTTAAAGGATGTCATGCCCAAGTCTGGCAGTTCTTGTTCTATTTTCTCCAACATTCCCTTGAACTGAGAGAAAATCAAGACACGGTGTCCGCCGTCTGCCACCTGTACCAGCAGGTCTCGGAGACTATCCAGTTTGCCACTGGCTCCCTGATAATCCTCCATAAAGAGGGCAGGCGTATCACAGATTTGACGCAAGCGCATCAAACCAGATAAAATTTCCACACGACTTCGCTGAAATTCCTGATCTGAAACTTGAGCCAGACGGTCCCGCATCTGTTGCAACTGAGCTAGATAGATAGCCTTTTGCTGGTCTTCCAGTTCATTCTTATAAACTACTTCAATCAAGTCTGGCAATTCTGTCAAAACTTCTTCTTTCTTGCGCCGCATGACGAAAGGTTTGATAAACTGAGCAACGCGCTCAGCTGGTAATTTCATAAATTCTTTCTTGCTTGGCAAAAGTCCCGGCATGACGATTTGGAAAATAGACCACAACTCACCCAGATGGTTTTCAATAGGAGTTCCGGACAAAGCAAAAACTGACGGCACCACAAATTGTCTCAAGGTCTGGGCAATCTTAGTCTGGGCGTTTTTCATGACCTGAGCTTCATCTAAGAAAAGAAAGTCAAAGGACATCCCCTGATAAAAATCACTGTCCTGACGGAAGGTAGCATAGCTCGTCACATAGATTTGATGGCTCTCAGCAAGAATCTCTTCACGACTAGCTTTCAAGCCATGAACAACAGCCACATCCAACTGTGGAGCAAATTTCTGAAATTCATCTGCCCAGTTGTAAATCAAACCTGACGGAGCTAAAATCAAAACCCGACTTTCTTTTGTCACTTGACTAGTCAAAAAAGCAATGGTCTGCAGAGTTTTCCCAAGTCCCATATCATCAGCCAAAATCCCACCAAAACCATAATAATGGAGCATTTGCAACCAGCCGATTCCCTTTTCCTGATAATCTCGCAGATCAGCCTGAACCTGAGTTGCTTGTCTAGGGAAGTCCTCTGGATGCGTCAAATCGTAGGCCAAATTCTGGAATTCTTGTGAAAAAGAAACACGGTCTCGCCCTTCAAAAAGATAAGCTAAACTATAAGCCAAAGATTTTCGAGCCTGCAAGGCCCCATCTTTTAACTCAAATTGCCCCAGTTCCTGTAGATTTTGTCGAATTTTCTTGGTTTCTTCATCGAAAAAGTAGACCTGATTGGACGAATCAATGTAAAAATTTTGATTGGCAACCAAGGCCTGCATGGCTTGGTCAATTTCCTCTTGGGCGATATCTTGAAAATCAAACTGGATTTCCAAGAGACCTCCCTTGGAAGCAATCTGCACTTTAGGGCTTGCTAGGTTATAGAGTTCTTCTAGCTTGTCTGATAGGTCAACATTTCCGAGTTTTTCAAAGACTGGAATGATTTCATGGAAGAAATGATAGACAGACTCTGCTTTTAAGGCCTGACGCCAAGATTGAAAGTCTGCTTCAAATCCCGCTGCCAAACAGATTTGAAAAACTCTTTCTTCTAAGTCAGCATCACTCGAAAATGGTAATTCTTCTAACTCTTGTCGGCTAGATATCTGCTTATCTCCATAATCAAACTGAATCTCTAAACGAATCCGATTATCCTCTTCCCTGTCAAAGTAAAAAGAGGGCTCAAAAGTTTTGATATGTAGACGTTCTGGAGCTGAAACGGTCCCCATCTGGCTAAAAAGAGTTAAACAGGAAGCCAACTTATCGCGGTCACTACTATCAAATTGCAGGTATTTCTTTCCTTGTTGATCCAAAGGCAACGCTTTGATTTCCTTGAGAAGACGTATCTGCTGCTCTGTTAGAAAATAAACCTGACCTTTATGGAAAAGTACTGCTCCCTGATAAAAGACATTGACCCTATGACTCTCACTGATTTCCATTTCAAAATAACCCAAGTATTCTGTTACTGTAAAGGCAAATAGATTGGCATCCGCATATAAATCTTGAAAAAGCAGGGTTTGGTAACTATCCACTTGATGGTCAAATTGAAAATGAGGCAAGGTCATCAGTAAATTCACACCCTGCTCAAAAAAAGTCAGAGGGAAAAAGAGATGCCGACCCTGGTTTTGGAAAAAGAGGTCTGGAGCCTGTCCTTCCTCCATCAGTCCACGCAAGAAAGTCAGAAGTTCTTGGCTGGCTTCATCAAAGGCTTCCCAAGACAGAGACTCCTCATAGGTCTTACCAATCATATAAGGTTTTCTCTTCTCGACGACTCTTAAAAAGAGTGGAATATCCCGAATGACATAGTATTTTTGACTATTGATTTGCCCGATTCTCAGGGTCCACAAGATATGGTTGCTTCCTGCTTCCACTTGCCCCACAGCCGACAACTCATAGGCTCGGTCTGATTTTGGAGATAAGATTCGTTCTAAAAATTTTCCACCCAAGGTCACCTTGGTTTCAACGGCTTCTTTTTCCTCATGACCTTCTTCCAGACTCTGCAAGATTTCCTGACCACGCTCATCATTTTTCAGAAAATGTTCCAGAGCTGCCAAATGCACACAGTAGCCCCTCTTTTGGAAAAAATCGCAGGCACAAAAAACCAAATCATCCTCTAAACTATAGCGCAGTTCTTCTTCTGCAACGCGAGCGTAGAGCCGATTGTTCTTTTCCTTGATAATGTCAACCTTACCAGTTTCATAAAGGGCAACGCCTTCGATACGGACTTTCCCCGGAATCAATTTAGCCATATTTTTACCTTTACCTTATCTTTTTATTATACCATATTTTCCCCTATGAAAATAGCCTTCTAGGAAGACTTTTCTCCTAGAAGGCTGGATTTTTAACGTTTGGCAAAAGTCGTCACAATTCGCTGACACACTTCTTGCAGCAGGGATTTAGGCATAGCTACATTGAGGCGGGCATGGAGACTTCCTTCCTCTCCAAAATCCAAACCACGGTTGAGGATGACCTTAGCTTCATTTCTCAACAGCTCTTGCAATGTTTCATCAGTCAGGTCATAGGCTGAAAAATCAAGCCAAATCAAGTAGGTTCCTTGCGGTTTCATAACCTTGATTTTAGTTTCTTTTTCAAATAGATCGACCACATAGTTGATGTGTTCTTCAAAGACTTGCTTGAGCTCCTCTAGCCAATCCTTCCCATAGCGATAAGCAGCTTCTGTCGCCAAATAGCCCAAGCCTGAAATTTCATGCTGGTTATTGGCCAACTGGCGTTTCTGGTAAGCCACTCGCAACTTAGGATTTTCAATAACTGCGTATGAATTTTTTGTTCCAGCGATGTTAAAGGTTTTAGTGGCACTACTCAAGACGATAGCAAATTCTTTAAAGTCAGGATTGATGGTATTGAAGGAATGATGCTTGTGACCAAAGAGGGCTAAATCTTGGTGAATCTCATCTGAAACCAACAAAACACCGTGTTTTTGGCAGAGTTGGCCAATCTTCTCCAACACTTCCTTTTCCCAAACACGTCCACCAGGATTGTGAGGGTTGCAAAGAATATAGAGTTTGACCTCTTCTTCCACCAAATCCTTCTCCAGTTGGTCAAAGTCAATCTCAAACAGACCATCCTTTTCCACCAAAGAATTGGTAATCAATCTGCGATTGTTCAACTTGACGCTACGGGCAAAAGGTGAGTAGACAGGTGTGTTAATCAAAACCGCCTCGCCTTCTTTCGTAAAGGCTTGAATAGCTGTTGAGATGGCCGGCACCACACCCTCGATAAAGACAAGAGCCTCTTTGTCAAAGTGATAACCGTGTTGTGTAGCTTCCCACTTTTGAACTTCGTGAATTAATTCTTCACTGGCATAGGTATAGCCATAAACCAGTTGATCAGCGTAAGTTTGCACGGCTTGGCGGATTTCAGGCAAGACCACAAAGTCCATATCCGCTATCCAAGCTGGTAGGACTTCACTATCCGTTTCTGCTTCTTTCCATTTATAAGTATGGTGCCCTAAACGATTGGGCAGGCTTGTAAAATCATATTTCCTCATCTTTGTCTTATCCTTCCAAGGCTTGGCGCAAATCTGCAATCAAATCTCTAGCATCCTCAATCCCAATCGACAAACGCAAGAGGTCATCTGTCAAACCATAAGAATGGCGCACTTCTGCTGGAATATCAGCGTGAGTTTGCGTCGTTGGATAAGTAATGAGACTTTCCACTCCACCCAAACTTTCAGCAAAAGAGAAGACCTTGAGGCTGTTCAAGATATGTGGAATGCGTGTTTCATCGGCTATTTTAAAGGAAATCATACCTCCACGACCAGTATAGAGAACTTCCTTGACTGCTGGAGAATCCTTCAAAAAGGCAACCACTTCTTGGGCGTTAGCTGTTGAGCGCTCCATACGAAGAGACAAGGTCTTGAGACCACGAATCAATTGATAGCTGTCAAACGGTGACAAGACTGCCCCTGTCGTATTGAGATTGTAAAAAAGCTTCTCGTATAGTTCTAAACTATTGGTCACAACCACTCCAGCCAAGACATCATTGTGACCTGCTAGATACTTGGTTGCTGAATGAAGGACGATATCGGCTCCATCTTCAATTGGACGTTGGTAGATAGGACTGTAGAAAGTGTTGTCCACCACCACTTTGGCACCCTTAGCATGAGCTAATTTTGCCAGTTTTTCGATATCAAATTCCAACATCAAGGGGTTGGTTGGGGTTTCGATATAGAGAACATCCACGTCCTTTTCTAACTCGGCAATCAACTCTTCTTCTGTATTGGCATAGGTAAAATGGAAACGGCCTTCCTGCTCCACTTGATTGAACCAGCGGAAAGAACCACCGTAAAGGTCACGGACAGCCAAGACCTTACTTCCTACTGGGAAGATACTAAAGGCCAGTACAATAGCTGACATCCCTGAGCTAGTCGCTAGGGCATAGTCTGCGGACTCAATAGCCGCCAAGACTTCTTCTGCCTTACTGCGAGTTGGGTTTTTTGTACGCGTATAGTCAAATCCAGTAGATTGACCAAACTCTGGATGCTGATAAGTCGTTGAAAAATGAAGCGGTGTCACCAATGCACCTGTCGCTTCATCTGACTTAATACCCGCCTGGGCCAAAATTGTGTTAATGTGTAATTCCTTGCTCATACAATTCCTCCAAATCTATAGTAACTATTGTACCACTTATTTTCATCAACTCATTTTCTTCTTTTCAAGAGCTAGCTATAGTTTCAAACTATAGACTTATCGAGTAAAGCTAAAAAGAATCCAGAAAAGCTTCCAGATTCTTTTGTGAAAATGATTGCTGGGGCTTACTTAGACTGAAAGAAATCCTGTTGGGCTAAATAGTCATAATGGTCTTTATTAAATTGATATTGGCCCACATGCTGACTAACCTGACCGACATCCACGGAAAAAATATAGACTTCATTTTGATAGTTCCAATTCAGCCTAACTGTATTCAAGACTAGCTTATAAGTAAAATCTTTGACTTGATTCCAAGGCATCTCTACGACTTGATTAGAACGATTTTCAGTTACATCACTGATGTCCATCAAGTAGATTCCCTTAGGTGTGAATGCCAGAATCTTAGGCTTCACACTCGACTGAACATAGTAAGTCCCTCCTATAATGAAGAAATCAATAAAGGATTTCAACCATGTCTTTTTCTTAAAAGCCATCAGAAAATTCTTTTGCCCTTCAATGTGGCAAGTTGAGAGAAATGATTCAATCTGTTTTTCTGTTGCAAACTCCATAATAGCGCCCATGATGTTACCTCCATAACGATTAGTAAACAGGCAGATAAGAACTCTTCACATAAAGAAGAACTTATCATTTGTTGCATTTTATCTTACTTTTTCAGTAGACGGCATCCCTCCTATAAAATCATCCTAGCATGTGCATACTTCAGTTAACACTGGGTAGATTTTCGAAAATAGTTTCTCACGTTTTTGTTATATTCATTATATCATAAATTTAACAAACCAATTAAAAAATGTAAGCACTTTTCTTCCAAATTTGCCATCATTCTATTAAAAAACGACAGTTTCCTTCGAAACCATCGTTTTTCTTGAAAAATCCTTATTTGACATGTTTTGCCAATTCTTCTTGAGCTTTTTTATTGGATTCTTCTTTTTCTTTCAACCATTTTTCTTTGGCTTTTTCATATTCGTCTTTTGTGACTGTCTTATCTTGTAATTTGAGGTATTTATAGGATTCAACCCCTTTATTACCAGCCAATGAATATGGTGTTGAGAAAGGAACAATTTTTCTCAACGTTGGTGTTCCACCCAGTGAAACGTTTGGAATTGCTAGAGAGCTATCTACCAACCAAGCTTGGGCATCTGCATATTTTTCATAACGTTTAGCTGGATCTTGTTCCTTATTAGCTTCTTCCAACATTTGAGTATAGACATCCAGCCCAACAGCCTTAGCCTTGTCATTGGCTTCACCTGGCTCTATACCTAGATTTTGCATCAAACCACCAGAATTAACGTTAAAGACGTCAAGATAGGTTGAAGGATCTTGATAGTCTGCAGTCCAACCACCATTGTAAAGATCATAATCCTTCTGAGCTGCAGTTTGAGCAAGATAACCTGAACTATCATAGTCCTCTGTAGAAAGTTGATGAACATCAATCACAACATTATCTGCACCTAAGACAGATTCTATTGATTGCTTCATGGAATTGATTCCTTGAATTTCAGCCTTATTAGCCAAATCTATAGTTTTATCTAAGTGTATAGGGAATTGGACTCCTTTGGCTTGGAGTTCTTTCTTAGCTTCAGCAAATTTAGCCTTGGCTTTTTCTGGATTGTAGTATGGATCTTGGGCATCTGCAAAGTTGATTCCTTGCCATTCCTTGCCATAGTTGACTATCTTAGAGGCTACTACTTCACCAAAGTCTTTGCCATTGATACTTACGAAGTTTGGAGGAACGACGAGGTTACGCAAAATCTTAGTTGCCCCCTCTTCTCCTTGAGATTGGGCCCCGTAAGCTGTACGGTCATAGGCAAAATTAATGGCTTGACGGAAGTTCTTGTTAAGAACCGCTTCTTGAGTCGATTTCTTTTCAGCATCACTTGTCTTGGAAGTGAATTTATAAGATTTCCTATCCAAGTTGAAGTTTAAGAAGTAAGATGTAGCATCTTGCATGCTATAGATGATATTGTCCTTATTCTTTTCTTTAATTCCTTCAAAACTTGAACTGTTCGGATAGAGACGAGCATAGCTATAAACACCTTCGGTAAAATTACGTGCTAACGCATCTTGGTCACTACCATCAAAATAAGTCAATTTGACATCATCTACAAAGACATTTTTAGCATCCCAGTAGTTAGGATTTTTCTTGTATTCGATGACTGATTTTGAAACAAAGGATTTCATCAAGAACGGTCCATTGTACAAAATGCTAGATGGCTCTACCTTCCCAAAATCATCCCCTTTTGATTTCAAGAAATCTGCATTGACTGGGAAGAGAATAGTTGAGGTTGTTTTTGAGTTCCAGTAAGGTTCTGGTCGTGCCAAGGTATATTGAACGGTTTGGTCATCAAGAGCCTTGACTCCGACAGTTGAAAAGTCGCTTGTTTTACCAGTGATATAGTCATCCAAACCTGCAACGGATTCTTGCACTAAGTACAAGGCTTCTGATTTTTTATCAGCTGCATATTTCAAACCAGTGACAAAATCTTGGGCAGTTACAGGAGCATATTCTTCTCCATCTGCAGTATACCATTTAGCATCCTTACGAAGTTTGTAGGTATAGGTCAAACCGTCTTGAGAAACACTCCAATCCTCTGCCAAAGATGGAATATAGTTTCCATACTGGTCATTTTCCATGAGACCATCTACCAGATTGGTCACAATATCAGTAGTTGTTGCACGATTTTCTGCTAGATAGTTCAAACTAGATGGATCACTTGAGTAAACATAATTGTATGTTTTTGATGCTGTGCTAGAATTTCCACAGGCACTTAACAAAATACCTGCACTTAACACGACACCCGCAAGTGTTGCATACTTGGCCTTAGACTTTTTCATCTCCAGAACCTCCTGATTTAAATATTTGTCTTATTATACATTACAGGTTTTATTTAGTCAATAGTTTTTTAAGTAAAATTTAAGAAAAATTAAATTACTATCTACAAATTATAAAAAATATAATACAAATTAATAAAAAAGAGAATAATCTAAGCATTTCATGATAGAAATGTTCAAATTATCCCTTTTATTTATAAATATTTTTTAAGTTAACTTTAATTTGATTCGTAAGCGGTCTGCTTGAGCTTTTCCAATCACCTTATCCAACAAACGGGTACGGAGACTCATAACTCCATAAACACCTCCACCCATGGCACCGACCAGTGCTACATATAGGAAACTCCACAAACGTCCACTTGGTTGGAAGACAAATCCTAAAATCCACTGCAATGTCCCAACTACTAGAAACATGAAAAGAGTTAACAAACTGATTAAAATGGTTCGTTTCAAAATCACCTTGCGCTTAACACCAGTTACCTTGCAAATGTCCCGATACATCAAAACATTAGGAATAATGAGGCCGATGGTTGTGGAAATCAAAGGTCCATAACTGTGAAAGAGAGCAATGGTTGGCAGTTGTAAAACCAGCTTGGCAATGGAACCATAGATAAAATAGAGAACGGCCTTGCGGTTGCGGAACATGGCTTGAAGCATTGGAGACAAAACCATGTACAAGCCTAAAATAGTAGACTGCAAAACTGCAAAGACAAACAAGCCCATAGCCAAACTATCTGGCTTGCCATAGAAGACAGTATAGAGAGGTTCTCCTACCATAACCACTCCAACCGTTGCTGGCAGTAGGAATAAGAAAAGCATGGTAATACTGTCCTGAACGAGACGAGAAGCTGCTCTCAAATCCCCCTTGACATAGTTTTCCGTCAAGAGTGGCAAGCCTACACTACCAATTGAAACCCCAACAGAAATCAAAATCATAGTAATTTTATTAGGATTGGCTGAGAAATAAGAAAACATGACAACCAAGTCTTCATTACTATAGTTGGTAAACCAACTCATACTATTGATAAAGGTCATCTGGTCCAAAATCTGGAAAAGTTGGATGGCAGAGCCTGTCAAGATAAAAGGAATAGCTTCCTTAATGGTATCGACCAAGAGACGCTTGCTATTAATCTTATCTCCTGTTTCAAGAACTCTTTTTAGTAAACCTTCTTTTGCAAGGAAATAAATCAAAACTGCAAAACTGGCTACCATGCCGACAAAGGCAGCAAAGGTTGATTGGGTAACCGCTGCTAGATAATCTCCTGAACCCATTTTCATAATCATGAAGGTAGCTAGAAGCATCCAGATAACACGAATGACCTGCTCAGCGATTTGACTCATGGCATAAGGTTTGAGATTATTCATCCCTTGGAAGAAGCCTCGGATCACACTCATAGAAGGGAAAATCAAGACCGCCCAAGCCAAGCTCTGCATGATTGGGATCAAGTCTTTACCCACACCCGACAAGTCTGCTAACCAAGGAGCAAAGACATACAAGACTAAAGCAAAGACCAGACCTAGTCCCGTCATAAAGCCTAAAAAGCTCCGAATCAGTGCAAAGCTGTGCTCTTCTTCTCGCATGGTATTGTACTTAGCCACTTGCTTGGCCACCGCAACTGGAATCCCCGCTGTTGAAACCAGCAAGAACCAGGCATAGATATTGTAACCCATGGTAAAGAGACCATTGGCCGTAGCTGCATAAGACCCCATCCAGATATACCAGGGGATAATATAAATAGCCCCAAGCAGGCGACTGATAAAGTTACTAGCCGTTAACCAAGCAGTCCCCCGTAACATCTGGGCCTGCTGGTGATTGTTTTCGTTAGACATAGATTCCTCATTTTATTTTAATCACTAGGAAAAATTCCTCACCTTCCATTATAAACTTTTCCTTGTCACTTGTAAATTTACGACTTTCGGTTTACAATAGAAAGTATGATTAAGATTGAAACCGTATTAGATATATTAAAGAAAGATGGTCTCTTCCGTGAGATTATCGACCAAGGACACTATCACTACAACTATAGCGATGTCGTCTTTGACACCATCTGCTATGACAGCCGCAAGGCCAAAGAGAAGAGCCTCTTTTTCGTCAAGGGCGCTGCCTTTAAGAAAGAATTTCTTCTTTCAGCCATCTCTCAAGGCCTCGGTTGGTATGTGGCTGAAAAGGACTATGAGGTTGGTATTCCTGCCATTATCGTCAGTGATATCAAGAAAGCCATGAGTTTGGTAGCTATGGAATTTTATGACAATCCACAGAAAAAACTTAAACTCCTGGCCTTTACTGGTACTAAGGGTAAGACAACAGCAGCCTACTTCGCCTATAACATTTTATCTCAAGGGCACCGACCTGCAATGTTGTCGACCATGAACACAACTCTAGATGGCAAGACTTTCTTTAAGTCAGCATTGACAACTCCTGAGAGCATTGACCTCTTTGACATGATGAATCAAGCTGTGCAAAATGACCGCACCCACCTCATCATGGAGGTATCTAGTCAAGCCTATCTGGTCAAACGTGTCTATGGTCTCACCTTTGATGTAGGGGTTTTCCTCAATATCAGCCCCGACCATATCGGCCCGATTGAACACCCTAGCTTTGAAGACTACTTCTACCACAAGCGTCTCTTGATGGAAAATAGCCGAGCAGTCATCATTAACAGTGACATGGACCACTTCTCAGTCTTGAAAGAACAGGTAGAAAATCAAGACCATGATTTCTATGGTAGTCAGTCAAGTAACCAAATAGAGAATTCCAAAGCCTTTAACTTTTCAGCAAGAGGGAAACTCGCTGGTGATTATGATATTCAACTCATTGGCCACTTCAACCAAGAAAATGCAGTCGCTGCTGGACTTGCCTGTCTCCGTCTGGGAGCAAGTCTTGAGGACATCAAAAAAGGAATCGCAGCAACCCGTGTTCCTGGTCGTATGGAAGTTCTCACTCAGAAAAATGGTGCCAAGGTTTTCATTGACTATGCCCACAATGGGGACAGTCTCAAAAAACTCATCAATGTTGTAGAGACTCATCAAACTGGAAAGATTGCACTGGTTCTGGGTTCGACAGGAAACAAGGGAGAAAGCCGTCGTAAGGACTTTGGCCTCCTCCTGAATCAACACCCTGAGATTCAAGTCTTTCTGACTGCTGATGACCCCAACTATGAGGACCCAATGGCCATTGCAGATGAAATCAGTAGCTACATCAATCATCCTGTTGAAAAGATTGTAGATCGCCAAGAAGCCATCAAGGCAGCGATGGCTATCACAAACCAAGAATTAGATGCTGTCATTATCGCTGGTAAGGGGGCCGATTGCTACCAAATCGTCCAAGGCAAGAAAGAAGCTTATCCAGGAGATGCAGCCGTAGCAGAAAATTATTTATAAGGATCGTAAAAAAATCAAGGGAAACGAAACCCTTGATTTTTTCTATTTTTATTTAAAAGCGTTTTTCAAACCTTCAACGGCACCTTCTACAGCACCTTTAGCATCTTCAACTACCTCTTTTGCCTTAGCAACTGTCTTTTCTACAGCGCCTTCTGCTTCAGTCTTGCTATCCCCAGTAACTTTACCAAATCCTTCTTTGATAGCGCCTGTTGCTTGTTCCAATTTGTTTTCAAGTGACATATGATTGTCTCCTTTAATTTTATTCCGATATGTGTTACCGGTTACATATAGTTTATACCGAATACTAAGGAAAGTCAAACAATGTGCTCAGAAAAAAGAAATCAGGCCAAGTAGAAAGTTAATCTTTCCTTATCAAAATCGACGGCCAACTCATACTTTCCATCTTCATTTTGAACAATATAGCCTAGAACGACTAAACTGTCCACAAAGATGTCACGACGTTTCTGCATAAGCTGGTCTTTTTTGAGAAATTTCAACAAAAAAGTCGTCATATATTTGAGAGCATACTCAGGATTAACATCTCCCAAAATGTCATAGAGTTCCTGTTGTTTTTCTGTCAAAGGATACTGATGTTTGACCTTGTAGAAATAATTGGACAGGGTCATTTTTGATCTCGCAAAGTCTGTCTTTTCAACTAAAATAGCAGCATTGGTTTGATTGCGTAATTCTGTCTCAAACCTCTGCTCTAACAAAGCTTGATAGACCGGACTAGCTTCGCTGACAAAAATCTCTTGATCCAGTTCAAGACTATCGAGTGATTCAAGCATAGGAAGATTAAGGTAATAACGCTTATTTTCTCGTAGAATCAAACCTGCCTTTATATACTCTTCCATGAGTTTATCAACTGCAATATCTGGAAATTGAGCCTTGATTTCCCGTAAAATCACATCCTCATGCTGGTCCAGATAGCGGATCAATTCTCTAAAAAATGGCTGTCTCGTCAAACGAGATGGATTAAAAATCTGAATCATGAAGATTCCTTTCTTTACATTCTAACAGAGGCGATGCTGCCAACTGACTAGGATTGGTCCCCGGCTGGTTCAAAGGAATAGGCAGACCTAGTTCTCTGTAATACTCCCTCCAAAAATCACTAATCTCCTGCTCCCCATCTCCAAATTTCATGGGAATGGTTTCAAAAATGGGGAGAATTTCTGCCATGTACTGGGAACAGTAAAAACCTTCTCCATCTGGATAGAAAGAAGCATTATAAGGAGCTCCCAGATGTTTGCTAGCTTTTTCCTTCACAGACTGGATATCCATTTCTGGGTAAACATAGAGGTCATATAAGTGATTGGACTCAAAGAAGTCTGCTGGTTCCTGACAGATAACACCCGCCTTTCCACTAGCATGATAAATCATCCCATCCAAATAAATCGCAACATGGTTATAGTTACCTGTGGAAGTCTGGATGGCCTGTCCCATATCTGACTCATCTCTCACAAAAATCAAATCGCCATTTTCTAACATGCTTCACTCCTAGAAAAAAAGGAGCCGAAACTCCTTTCGATATAAGTCAAACTAGCCTTTCCTAATTTGAATTAACACCCAAAATCTTACGCATTAAAGCTTTCAGTCAATTGAGGTACCACTTGTTTCTTACGTGAAACAGCACCAGCAAGGAAGGCATGATTGTTTTCAAGTTTGAAGTTGAAGGCTGCTTCAACCTTGTCCATGTTAGCACCAAGTGCTAGGATTTCTGAGTTTGAGTTGACGATATCTGTAATCATCAAGACAAAGTCAGAGTAGCCGTTTGCTGTGTTGGCAGCTTGCATTGCAGCTTCAATTTCTGCTTGGCGTTCCAATACTTCAGCGATGTCAACTGTGTTTACTTGAGCAACACGGACATTATTTCCGTTCAATTCAAAAGTTTTAGCATCGATGTCAATCAATTCGTCAGCAGATTTGCTAGCCAAGTTTGTACCAGCTTTCAACATAGCCAAACCATACTCTTCCAAGTTGACACCAGCCAATTCAGCCAATTCTGGAGCAATAACCTTATCTGTTGGGTGTGTTGTTGGTGATTTCAAAAGAAGAGTATCTGAAATCAAACCTGAAAGCATCAAACCAGCAATCTCTTTAGGCACGGCTACACCATGTTCTTTGAACATACGGTAAACGATTGAAGACGCTGAACCAACTGGCTCCAAACGCATGTAAAGTGGGCTTGCAGTTTCAAAGTTAGCCACACGGTGGTGGTCTACAACACCGTAAACTTCTACTTCAGCGATATCTGATACAGATTGTTGGAATTCATTGTGGTCAGTCAGGATAACTTGCTCTGCACCCTCTGCTTTAGCAGAAGTGATAACACGCGGTGCTTCTACACCAAAATAGTTCAAGACAAAGGCTGTTTCTTCATTTGGAGTTCCAAGGGCAACAGCTTCCGTATCCAAACCATAAGCTTCTTTTGCAAGGTAGGCAAAGGCTACAGATGACCCGATGGCATCTGAGTCTGGATTTTGGTGACCAAATACTAGAATCTTAGACATGATAATACCTCATTTTGTTTATTCTCTTTATTGTAGCATTTTTTTCGCTTTTTGACAAAAGTAAGAGGAGTCAAAGGGCTCCTCACAATTCTTCAAAATAACTGATACTCTTCGAAAATCTCTTTAAACCACGTCAGCTCTATCTGCAACCTCAAAGCAGTGCTTTGAGCAACCTACGGCTAGCTTCCTAGTTTTCTCTTTGATTTTCATTGAGTATGAGTAAATTTCTATCTTGATTTTCAGATAAAAATCTTTCCTTCTGTGGCCTCTTCTTACGCTTGAAAAGGGCTTCAGCTGACATGGCTTCTTCCTTACTGGCAAAACCTTGAGCATAGATAAGTTTGACTGGCAAGCGTGCTCGTGTGTATTTGGCTCCCTTCCCACTATTGTGGACAGCGAGGCGTCTTCTCACATCAGTCGTATAGCCTGTATAGTAAGATCCATCACGACACTCCAGCACGTACATATAAGCCTTATGATCCATAATAAATCTCTTCAAGTTCAGGCGTATAAGAGCCATCATCATTGTGCACAATGAGAGGTGGCAAGACCTTAAAGCCACTTGTCGATCCATCCTTGATAGCCTCAATCAAAAGCATATTGGCTTCCTTTTCTCTTTTTGGATAAACAAACTGCAGGCGCTTAGGGGCTAGATTATGCCGTTGTAACGTATCCAAAATATCCAGAAGTCGATCAGGACGATGAACCATAGCCAAACGCCCATTAGATTTGAGAATACTCTGAGCACTACGACAGATTTCCTGCAAATTAGTCGTAATTTCATGGCGAGCCAAGAGATAATGTTCACTCTCGTTCAGATTGGAATGAGGATCCACCTTGAAATAGGGCGGATTACACAAAATCATATCCACCTTACTTCCCTGAATGTAAGCAGGCATATTTTTCAAATCATCACAGATGACCTCCATCTGCTCTTCCAAACCATTCAAACGGACAGAGCGCTCAGCCATATCTGCCAAACGCTCCTGAATCTCAACAGCCAAAATCTGTGCCTGAGTCCGAGTGCTAGCAAATAGCCCTACCGCTCCATTTCCAGCGCAAAAATCCACTATCAAGCCCTTCTTAGGAAAACGTGGAAAACGTGACAAGAGAACACTATCCACCGAATAGCTAAAAACCTCTCTATTTTGAATGATTTTAATATCTGTCGAAAAGAGCTGGTTAATGCGCTCTCCTGATTTTAATAATTGTTCTTCTTCCATGGTCCTATTATAGCAAATTTATATTAACATTACAAAAGATAGAAATTTCTAACTAGTGCTTCTGATTCTTCAAATGTTGAAGGGCTTCCTTGGTCCAAATTGGCATCATTCGTTTGAGAGGAGCAAAACCGTAGTTAAAACGGTCGCTTGAAAAGCGTCTCCGTCTCGGAAACTGGTGCTTTTCTTCCTCCAAAGTGCGGATAGAAAGACTAGCTTTCCCTGTAAATTCATCTAAATCCACTACTTGAACTTGAACCTCTTCATCGACTTTCAAGGCTTCTTGGATATTTTCAATAAAGCCTGTCCGAATCTCTGAAATGTGAATCAACCCCGTATCACCCGTCTCTAGCTCAACAAAGGCACCGTAGGGCTGAATCCCTGTAATACGGCCCTTTAGCTTATCACCGATTTTCATCTTAGTCCTCGATTTCAATTGTTTCAATCACAACATCTTCAACTGGCTTGTCCATGGCCCCTGTCTCAACAGCAGCAATGGCATCCAAGACAGCATAAGAAGCTTCATCCGCTAGCTGACCAAATACAGTGTGACGGCGGTCTAGATGAGGAGTTCCTCCTTGGTTGGCATAGATTTCTGCGATCGGTTCTGGCCAACCACCACGAGCAATTTCTTTCTTAGAATATGGCAGGTGTTGATTTTGCACGATAAAGAACTGGCTGCCGTTGGTATTTGGACCAGCATTAGCCATGGAAAGGGCACCACGGATATTGTAAAGTTCTTCTGAGAACTCATCCTCAAATGATTCGCCGTAGATTGACTCGCCACCCATACCAGTTCCAGTTGGGTCTCCACCTTGAATCATAAAGTCCTTGATAATACGATGGAAAATGACACCATCATAGTAACCATCTTTTGAAAGAGCTACAAAGTTAGCCACTGTTTTAGGAGCATGTTCAGGGAAAAGCTTGATACGCAAGTCTCCGTGATTGGTCTTAATAGTCGCGATAGGACCTTCTACTGTTTCAATGTCTACTTGTGGGAAATGCAATTCTTTTTCTACCATACCAAATCCTTCTAAGGCATCAAAAATGCCATCTTCTTCTAATGTTTTTGTAATATAATCTGCTTTTTCTTTGATGTTATCATGAGAAATTCCCATTGCAACGCTGATTCCAGCATAATCAAAGAGTTCCAAGTCGTTGAGTCCATCTCCAAAAACCATGACGTTCTCTGGTTTCAATCCTAGGTGTTCCACAACCTTTTCCACACCCGTCGCTTTGGAGCCTGAAATCGGCACAATATCAGACGAATGTTGATGCCAACGAACCATGCGAAGTTTGTCTGAGAGACTATCAGGCAAGTGCAAGTCATCTCCCTTATCTTCAAAAGTCCACATCTGATAGATATCTTCTTTTTCATGAAAATCAGGATCTACATCTAAATCAGGGTAAATTGGATTGATCGCTTCACTCATCATATCGGTGCGAGTCGACAACTTGGCATCATGACTCCCAACCAAACCATACTCAATTCCCTCTTGCTTGGCCCAAGAGATATACTCCTCAACATCTGACTTCTCAATCTGATGCTGATAAATGACCTGACATTTTTTATCTTCGATATAAGCCCCATTCAAAGTTACAAAAAAGTCAGGCTTGAGCTCACGAATCTCCGGAACGACACCAAAAATCCCTCGTCCAGAAGCAATACCTGTCAAAATTCCTTTCTCACGTAATTGCTTAAAAACAGTTGGGATTGAAGCTGGAATAAAACCTGTCTTTGAATTCCGCAATGTATCATCAATATCAAAAAAGACAATCTTGATTTTCTTTGCCTTATATCTTAATTTGGCATCCATCTCACTACCTCTTTCAATCTAACTCTTTCCATTATACCATAAAGTAGCTAAATACCACATCCCCAATAAAATCCTTGTCTCCTATCCGAATTCCTTTACTAGATACAAAACCAAATCATCATTATTTTGGCTAGTTGCATTCATTTCCAAGGGTTGATTTCGATACCAGACACCTGTCCCATCTGGAATATAGCCTCGTTTGATATACAATCTCTGGGCAGGGCCATAGCCTAAGTGCAAACCTACACCAAGAGTGACCTTACTCGAAACAAACTTGACTCGTTTTTCTGCTTCTTCTAGCAGTTGATTCCCAATCCCTTGATTTCGAAAAGGCTCAAACACATTAAAATCTGATAATTCTGGATAGACTTCTGCAAAAGGACCATGTTTAGCAGAGGGCAAAATGGTAACGTAGCCCGCTACAGCACCATCAATCTCTACAACTAAGACTTCTCTCTCCCCACTTTCCTGTTCCAGAAAATATCTAGCCAAAATTTCCTCTCTACCAGGCCAACCTTGATTCATAAATCCATGAGATAAGGATTCAATATCAGACTTAATCATATTTCTAATCGTACAATTCATCTTTGACTTACCCACCTTTACTCTTTCTATTACCATTATAGCACGCCAAGGTCAGAAAAAAACTATCTCGTGAAAAAAGACCCGACAGGGTCTGAAAAAGAGGCCCACCCTGACCCCAACTCGCTCTCCCATTTCAAAGCTCGTGAAAAAAAGACCCAACCGGGTCTGAAAAAGAGGTCCACCCGGACCTCTTTTTTAATCTTCGTTTACGAAAGGCATCAAAGCCATTACGCGAGCGCGTTTGATAGCTGTTGTTACTTTACGTTGGTTTTTAGCTGAAGTTCCTGTTACACGACGAGGAAGGATTTTCCCACGTTCTGAAACGAAACGGCTAAGAAGCTCAGTATCTTTGTAATCAACATATTCAATTTTGTTTGCTGCGATGTAATCAACTTTTTTACGGCGTTTGAATCCGCCACGACGTTGTTGAGCCATGTTTTTTCTCCTTTATAATTTTAGTTGTCCATTAGAATGGTAAATCATCATCTGAAATATCCAACGGATTTGTTGCTCCAAATGGATTTTCATCACGTGAAAAGTCTGGTACTGAATTTGTAGGCGCTGAATAGTTTGAACTTGGTGCAGAATAAGCTCCACCTGTGTGACCTTCACGCACACTACGGCTTTCCAACATTTGGAAATTCTCAGCCACGACCTCTGTCACGTAGACACGTTGTCCTTGCTGGTTATCGTAACTACGAGTCTGGATACGACCTGTCACCCCGATAAGTGAGCCTTTTTTAGCCCAATTAGCAAGGTTTTCAGCCTGTTGGCGCCACATAACGACATTGATAAAATCAGCCTCACGTTCGCCATTTTGACTCTTAAATGTACGGTTTACTGCAAGAGTAAAAGTCGCAACTGCTACATTTGATGGGGTATAACGCAACTCAGCGTCACGTGTCATACGCCCTACAAGTACAACATTGTTAATCATAGTTTACCTTCTTAAGCGTCAGTTTTGACGATCATGTGACGAAGAATGTCAGCGTTGATTTTTGAAAGACGGTCAAACTCTTTAAGAGCTGCATCGTCGTTTGCTTCAACGTTAACGATGTGGTAAAGTCCTTCACGGAAATCTTTGATTTCGTATGCAAGACGACGTTTTTCCCAAGATTTTGATTCAACAACAGTTGCACCGTTGTCAGTCAAAATAGAGTCAAAACGTGCTACCAAAGCGTTTTTAGCTTCTTCTTCAATGTTTGGACGAATAATATAAAGAATTTCGTATTTAGCCATTGATATGTTCCTCCTTTTGGTCTAATGACCCCAAGACTTTGCAAGGGGTAAGTGAGGTTCGCTCACAATAAACTATTATACTAGAAAAAAATTTTTTACGCAAGTAAAAACACCGAAATAAAAAAAGAAGATGACGAATCATCTTCTCAAAAACTATGAGTTTTTAGTCTTCTTTTTTCTTGCGAGCAAGAAGTCCAAATCCACCTAGGGCTCCAAGAAGTCCAAGCGCTGCAAGACTAGCGTTAGCTTCTGTACCTGTGTTAGGCAATTCTTTTTGACCTTCAACATATTTAGGTGTTGCTGGTTGAGTAGCTGAATCAGTTGGTACTGATGTTTCAGCTGGTGTTGGAACAGCAGGTTGGGTTGGAGTTGTTGGTTGTTCCGGTTGCACTGGAGCTACTGGTCGTTCAGGAGTCTCTGGTGTTGTTGGAACTGGTGCTGGTTCCGGCTTAGGCTCTGGTTTAGGAGTTGGAGCTGGAGTTGGTCCTGGGTAAGGAGTTGGGTTTGGCTTAGGACTGTTTGGAATATAATTAATTGGTGTATCCTCACTTGGGTTAGTTGGAACATTTGGTACTTCGTATCCTTTTGTTGGATCGTTTGGATCTACTGGTTTAAGTGGTTGTCCGTTTCCATCAACAGGTGTGTGACCTGGTACGTATGGAAGAACTGGTTTATCACTTCCTGGTTTTGTTGGATCCGTTGGATCATTTGGATACTTGATTGGGTTAGTTGGTTGACCTGGAATGTTTGGAATCCATGAACCAAGTGGTTTGTAAACATAAGTTACTGTTGTACCGTTTTCTCCAATCTTACCTTTAGCTTCACCTTCTACACGTTCCAATACGTATCCAGTAATAACTTTTCCACTTGTAGCGTACTCATCACCTACTTTACCTTCTGTAGTTTCTGAAGGTAGAAGCTCTTTACCGTTTTCATCTACATATTTAACTACTAGGTTAGCTTTGTTAGCTACATAGTTAATTGGTGTATCCTCACCTGGATTTGTTGGGATACTTGGAACTTCATATCCTTTAGTTGGATCGTTTGGATCTACTGGTTTAAGTGGTTGTCCGTTTCCATCAACAGGTGTGTGACCTGGTACGTATGGAAGAACTGGTTTATCACTTCCTGGTTTTGTTGGATCCGTTGGATCATTTGGATACTTGATTGGGTTAGTTGGTTGACCTGGAATGTTTGGAATCCATGAACCAAGTGGTTTGTAAACATATGTTACTGTTGTTCCATCTGTTCCAATCTTACCTTTAGCTTCACCTTCTACACGGTCCAATACATAGCCAGTAATAACTTTTCCACTTGTAGAGTACTCATCACCAACTTTACCTTCTTTAGTTTCTGTTGGTAGAAGTTCTTTCCCATTTTCATCTACATATTTAACTACTAGGTTAGCTTTGTTCGCTACGTAGTTAATTGGTGTATCCTCACCTGGGTTAGTTGGGACACTTGGTACTTCATATCCTTTAGTTGGATCGTTTGGATCCACTGGTTTCAACGGATTACCATCTTTATCCTTAGGTGTGTAGCCTGGGACGTATGGTACTACTTCTGTTGGTTGGCCTGGTTTTGTTGGATCCGTTGGATCATTTGGATACTTGATTGGATTTGTTGGTTGTCCTGGGATGTTTGGAATCCATGAACCAAGTGGTTTGTAAACATAAGTTACTGTTGTACCGTTTTCTCCAATCTTACCTTTCGCTTCTCCATCTACACGTTCCAATACGTATCCAGTAATAACTTTTCCACTTGTAGCGTACTCATCACCTACTTTACCTTCTGTAGTTTCTGAAGGTAGAAGGTCTTTGCCTTTTTCATCTACATATTTAACTACTAGGTTCGCTTTGTTCGCTACGTAGTTAATAGGTGTATCCTCACCTGGGTTAGTTGGTACATTTGGTACTTCGTAACCTTTAGTTGGATCGTTTGGATCCACTGGTTTCAACGGATTACCATCTTTATCCTTAGGTGTGTAGCCTGGGACGTATGGAAGAACTGGTTTGTCGTTACCTGGTTTGGTTGGATCTGTTGGATCGTTTGGATACTTGATTGGGTCTGTTGGTTGACCTGGGATATTTGGCACCCATGAACCAAGTGGTTTGTAAACATAAGTTACTGTTGAGCCATCTTTACCAATCTTACCTTTAGCTTCTCCATCCACACGAACAAGCACATAACCCTTGATAACTTTTCCACTTGTAGCGTAATCATCGCCTACTTTACCTTCTGTAGTTTCTGCAGGAAGAAGGTCTTTGCCTTTTTCATCTACATATTTAACTACTAGGTTAGCTTTATTTGCTTCATAGTTGATTGGTGTATCCTCACCTGGGTTAGTTGGGACACTTGGTACTTCATAACCTTTAGTTGGATCGTTTGGATCTACTGGTTTCAACGGATTACCATCTTTATCCTTAGGTGTGTAGCCTGGGACGTATGGAAGAACTGGTTTGTCGTTACCTGGTTTGGTTGGATCTGTTGGATCGTTTGGATACTTGATTGGGTCTGTTGGTTGACCTGGGATATTTGGCACCCATGAACCAAGTGGTTTGTAAACATAAGTTACTGTTGAGCCATCTTTACCAATCTTACCTTTAGCTTCTCCATCCACACGAACAAGCACATAACCCTTGATAACTTTTCCACTTGTAGCGTAATCATCGCCTACTTTACCTTCTGTAGTTTCTGCAGGAAGAAGGTCTTTGCCTTTTTCATCTACATATTTAACTACTAGGTTAGCTTTATTTGCTTCATAGTTGATTGGTGTATCCTCACCTGGGTTAGTTGGGACACTTGGTACTTCATAACCTTTAGTTGGATCGTTTGGATCTACTGGTTTCAACGGATTACCATCTTTATCCTTAGGTGTGTAGCCTGGGACATATGGTACTACTTCTGTTGGTTGTCCTGGTTTGGTTGGATCTGTTGGATCATTTGGATACTTGATTGGGTCTGTTGGTTGACCTGGGATATTTGGTACCCATGAACCAAGTGGTTTGTAGGTTACTACTTCTTTAGTATCTTTTGAATCCGCAGTTACTTTTGTAGTTGGTACTGTTACTTTATCAGCTAAGTATCCTTTAACTACTGGTGATTTAACTTCAGCCAAGTCTTGAGCTGGTGTCCAATCTCCATAAGTCACTTCACCTGTTACCAAGTTGACCTTAGCTTCACGAGTGAATTTAGCCTCTTGGGTAACAACTTTTGGAGTGCCGTCTTCATTTAATACTGGAGTTCCATCTTCGTACAAGTATGTGATTGTACGTGTAACAGTTTTATTTAGATCTTTTTCTTCCAAGCCAGCTGGGTATTTAGGTCCGTCTGGGTTGTTTGGATCAACAGGTGTCCCTGGTGTTTTTGGTTGATCTGGTGTAACTGGTACAACACGTTCTTTAAGCGTTACTTTAAACTCTTGATCAGTGTCTTTATCTTTATCGAACTTACCGCCTTCTGGGTATGTATTAGAAACTAATTCATATCCTTTGTTTTCAAGTTCTTTGATTTTAGCTTTTACTTCAGCCTCTTTTGTAAGTGGTGTGTCTGAATCACCTTCTTCAGTAATAGCGTCAACACCTGGAATTGGATTTCCTTTTTCATCTACGAAAGTTGTTTTTGCTTTTTGCGTATCTTTTACGTAGTTGATTGGTGTATCTTGACTTGGATCTGTTGGAAGATTTGGTACTTCATATCCTTCTTTTGGATCGTTTGGATCAACTGGTTTAAGTGGATTTCCATCTTTATCCTTAGGTGTGAATCCTTCAACGTATGGTACTTTTGGTTTATCAGTTCCTGGTGTTGTTGGATCTGTTGGATCGTTTGGATACTTGATTGGATCTGTTGGTTGACCTGGAATGTTTGGTACCCATGAACCTAGTGGTTTGTAGGTTACTACTTCCTTGATATCTTCTGAATCACCGGTTACGTTTACAACTGCTACACTTGCTTTATCAGCTAAGTATCCGTCTACCTTTGGTGATTTCACTTCAGGCAAGTCTTTAGCTTCTGACCAATCTCCGTAAGTCACTTCACCTGAAACTAAGTTTACTTTTGCTTCACGTGTGAATTTTGCTTCTTGTGTTACTGTTTTTGGAGTGCCATCTTCGCTTAATACTGGAGTGCCATCTTCGTATACGTATGTGATTGTACGTGTTACTGTTTTGTTTAGATCTTTTTCTTCCAAGCCAGCTGGGTATTTAGGTCCGTCTGGGTTGTTTGGATCAACAGGAGTTCCTGGTGTTTTTGGTTGATCTGGTGTCACTGGTACCACGCGTTCTTTAAGAGTTACTTTGAACTCTTGATCTACGCCAGCTTCTTTATCGAACTTACCACCTTCTGGGTATGTATTAGAAACTAATTCATATCCTTTGTTTTCAAGTTCTTTGATCTTCGCTTTTACGTCAGCTTCTTTTGTTAATGGAGCTTCAGATCCACCTTGTTCAGTGATTTCATCTACTCCTGGGATTGGATTTCCTTTTTCATCTACGAATGTTGTTTTCGCTTTTTGGATAGCTGTATATGTAACAACGTATTCATAATCTTCATCTGTTGCAGTTGTTGGCTGTACCGGAACTTTTTCTACACTTGCGATGTAACCTTCTTTTTGAGGTACTGTTACTTCTGGAAGGTTTGTATCACCGTTTCCAACCCAATTAATATAGATAGGTTTTCTATTGGCATCTACCTGCGCTTCATTTTTATCATTTACTTGGATAGTACCTGTATAGCTTACAGTTTGTTTTGTTGGTTCAAATACTTCTTGTCCTGCAAGATCCTTAACATCGTCTGCGTAAACATACTTAATCGTACGGTTTACTTCTTCTACTTTTGTTTTCTTAACATAGTAGTAAACAACATTATTTACAAAAGCATTAGAGTTTACTCCATTCGCTTGAAGTTCCTCTGAACTATAGATAGCGCTAGCACGTTTTGGACCAATATTAACAGTTCCTGTTGTTCCTTTTGACGGAACATCAACACGAATATACTCAACACCTTTGATAGTTTTAGTTAAATCAGGAACTTGGTTTGAAACATCATATTTTTTACCTAAAATGTTCTTAGTTTCATAGCTACCATCTTCATTAGGTTTAGCATAACCATCGTAACTTGTTGGTTCATATGCAAACTCTTCACCTGTTTCAATATTTACTAAAGTAATAGTAACAGCACCTGTTTCAAACTGACTGTTACCTCCTGCTCCAACTTCAACTTTCCAACCGTTTGCAACTTTGGTAGTTACATTTTCTTCTCCTCCATTAAGAGGTGTTCCACCTGATACAGTAAGAGTAGCTGCAGTTTTATCAGTATCCCCGACAACACTTCCATCTTTCAAACGTCCAGCTTCATCGTATATGAATTTAGAGTACTCATCTGAGAATGTACGGTTTGTTATAGCTTTTTCAACCCCAAGTTTATCTAAGCCTATTGAAACTATTGAATCTTCTTGAATCGCACCATCTATTACTTCTATCTCTAACTCTGTTGGTGATTTAATTGTTGCTTTTAATGTAAAGTTTGTATCACGACCGTCATTAAGAATCCAAACGTTGTTTGCATTAGCTTGAACATTATTCCAACGACCTGCAGGACGGTAACTTATACTATCAGCCTTATTAGTATTTGTGACAGTGTTTTTTGAACCATCAATTGCTTTAAAATACGTAAAATCATCATTTGGTAATGTAATCGTAAATTTAGAACCTTTTCCGTAACGTACATCACTATCAGTATTAATAACTACTGCATCACTCTTTCTAACGCGTTCACTTCCTTTATATCCTAAAATGTTATCTCCCATAATAGTAGCAGAAGTATTTTGTTTTTGTGCCGCTGACTTAGATGCTTTATGAGTATACTTATGTTCTAAAATTTGTTGACCATTTACACTAATTGCCGCTGTATATTCTGTATCTTTAGAAATATTAGGTGCATAGTAATCAATGGCTGTTAAGTTTTCTGCATAGAAAGTTGTTACAGCATAGTTTTTCGCCTTGTCATTCCATCTAATCGTGTAAGTAGTAGTCCCTACTTCATTCGGAATAGCTGGTTGTTCGGTAAGACGCTCTTCATAAGTCTTACCATCTTTCTTACGTTGAGACCAGAATGGACTTTCTCCTCCTCTACTTCCTACAGAGTTAGTAGTTTCTTTAGATGAAACTTCACCAATTACAGTTCCATCTGCTGCAGTAATTTTTGTACCAGGTTTAAAACTATCCCCAAACCCTGTTAAGTTTTTCATTTCAATTGTAGTAGTATCACCATTTTGAGCCTGAGATGTATCAAATACTACATCAATCCCCCATGCTTTAGGTGCAGTATTATCTGCGTTCATCGTCACATAGGCATTATTAACTGTTACAATTGCATTACCATTTCTAATAACACCTTTACCTGTAATGGTTTGATCTTTAGCATCTGTAGCTCCAAGCACAGCTTCTACTTTACCTGCATGACCTGCACGTTTCATTTCAGCGTAGACTGCTTCAATAGCAGATGAGATGCGATTTACTTGGGATGTTAGTTGTTCTTCCGTAGAATCGTTAGAATAGAGCAAACCTTTTGCCGCTACCGCTTCAAGCTTGACTGCAGCAATTGCAGCTGATAATTTTTGTTTAGCTTCAACATCTTTAGCTTCCTTATCTGAGAAGTTTGAAGCAACTGTTGCCATTACTTCTGCTTCTGAAGTCAATTGAGTAAGAACTGTCTTAACATCATCTTGTGCTTTTTCTGTTTCAACTTTTTCTGATGTTTCTTTGTCAGTTTTTTCTTTAGTTGCTTCTTTTTTGTCAGCTTGTTCTTTATCCGATTTTTCTTTACTTGCTTCTTTATCAGATTTATCAGAGACTTCTTTTTCTACTACAGGTGTTGCTTCAGTTTTAACGTCTTCTTTAGGTTCAGCTTTTTCATCTGCTTTTACAGCATCAATCTTTAATTCTGGAAGTTCTTCAACAACAGGTGTTGTTAGAGCAGAGTCTGCATCCTTCTTATTTGTAGCTGCAAGATCAGAAGTAGCCGGATTTACTGGTAGAGTCTCATCAGCTTGTACTCCATTAGCACCTAAAACAAGTGCCGTTCCCAAAAGGACACTAGCAGCGCCAAAGCTATACTTACGAATAGAAAAGCGCTGGGCTCTTCTACCATGGTATTTTTCCATTCTTGAATACATGTTTTCTCCTTCTTATCTCAATCTAAAAGTTTTATGATTACATATAAATATATGTTGGTTTTTATAAAAAAAACTCTACTATTTTATCATAAATAAAATTAACTTGTCCATAAATATGTCTCGTTTATACTCGATTCATTTATATTATTTTTGTGTCCTAGGTACAAAAAAATAATATTATCAAACTCTTCCTAAACATACTCAGATATATATTGCATAAAAATACAATATAGAGAACGATAAACTATCATCTCAAAAATAAATTTATACTATTTCTGAGATGTACTATTTGTAGCGGGTAAATCCCCTATAGATATAGCCGCTTTTCTTCAATCCACTACAGTTGACAAAAAGCCAAAAAAAGAAGATGACGAATCATCTTCTCAAAAACTATAAGTTTTTAGTCCTCTTTTTTCTTGCGTGCCACAAGACCAAATCCACTCAATACTCCAAGAAGTCCAAGTGCTGCTAGGCTAGCATGATCTTCTGTACCAGTGTTAGGCAATTCTTTTTGACCTTCAACATATTTAGGTGTTGCTGGTTTAGCAGTTGTCGCAGATACTGGTTGAGCAGTTGTGTCAGTTGCTACTGTTGTGTCTGCTTGAGCTGGTGCCGCTGGTTGAGTTTGATTAGGTGTTGCTGGTTGTCCTGGTTCCGTAGGAGTTACAGGCTGTTCAGGAGCAGTTGGTCCAGCAGGTTGTGGAGTCTGTGGTGTTTGTGGAGCTGGAGTTGCTGGTGATGGTTCTGTTTGAGGAATTAATGAATTGTTAGGAGTTACTTTTACTGGTACTTCCAATTCGATAATTTCACCAGTTGGTAATTTCACCTTCACTTTAACAGCTGTTTTTTCTCCAGGTGTTTCAGTTGTTGGGATTTCTCCAACTTCAATAATTTCCCATCCTGATTCTTTAGGAATGTTGACGTGTTTCTTCACATCATCTGGTGTAATTGTTGTTCCTTGAGGTACAACGATTGGTGTTACAGTTGGTGTAGCAATTACTGGTACTTGTACTTTCATTGTTTTACCGTTTGGTAATTTAACTGTAACTGTTGCTGATGGTCTTACACCTGCAGGGAATGTTTCAGGAAGTTCTGGTTCCCCTACGATTTCCCATCCAGTTACTCCTGGGATTTCGATGTGTTTTTGTACATCTTCTTTAGTTAATTTAGTTCTTTCTGGAACAATGATTGGTGTAACTTTTGGTTCTACCACATTCACTACTACAGGAACTCGTACAATTTCTTTACCATCTTTATCCTTAACAATAACAACAGCTTCTTTTTTACCTGGTTTAGAAGTATCTACTGGTGTATCGTATTCGAATGTAGCTCCTTCTGGGTAATTTCCTGGTGTAATGTTATCTTTTGGATCTGGAGTATCACCTTTTGGTACAAGTTGTTCTTTACCTTCAACCACTGTTACTGGTACTTTAACTGTTGTTTTGTACTCTTTACCATTGACAGTGTAAATCACTGGTACTTCTACTTCTCCAGCTTTTCCTGGCTCTGAAGTTTTTGGTACTGTAACATTTGTTAAATCAACTTTAACAGTTGCTCCTTCAGGAAGTTTTTTCTTGAATTCTTCGTTGTTGATTGCATTTTCTGCATCTTTACCAACTTTATCTTTTAATTCTTTCTCTGAAAGATCTTTTGGTACAACAACTTCTCCAGCTTTTGGTTTTGGTAGTACTGTTACTGGAACTTTAACGTTTTCTTTGAATTTACCATTTCCGTATGTTACTGGTACTTCTACTTCAACGTCTTTATCCCCTGCTTTTCCTACTGTAGATGGAACTTTTGTAGGGTCTCCTACTGTTCCACCTTCACCTGGTGTAATACCTTTCTTAATTTCTTCAGAATTTGGTGTGTCACCTTCAAATACTACTACTGATGGTGGTGTTGAAGACACAACGTTTACTGGTACTTCAATCACTTTAGTGATTTTGTTTCCATCTTTATCTTTGTATTCAACTGTTACAGTTGCTGGAGTTTGTTTACCTACAGTATCTGTTCCAGGAGTTGTATTAACATCTGTTACTGTAACTGTTACACCGTCTGGAAGACCTTCAAGTTTTTTAGCTGCTTCTTCTGCTTTTTCTTTAACAACTTTTGCTAATTCAGTCTTATCAGCATCTTTTGGTACTGTTACACCTTCTGGTTTAACTTTTGGTAATACTGTAACAGGTACTGTTACTTCTTCGTCTCCACCATCTTTATAAGTTACTTTAGTAGTAACTTTAACATCTGGTGAACCTACTTTTCCTTCAGTTGTTGGGATATCTTTGTTGATGTCATCCTCAGTTACTGGTGTTGTAGTTCCATCAGTATCAGGAGTGATTGCTTTGTTTACATCTTCAGCTTTTGGTTTATCA
This sequence comes from Streptococcus mitis, assembly GCF_946188375.1. Lineage (GTDB taxonomy): Bacteria > Bacillota > Bacilli > Lactobacillales > Streptococcaceae > Streptococcus > Streptococcus mitis_CX. The sequence continues at coordinate 13,752 of NZ_CAMHUS010000009.1, read as the reverse complement.
CCTTCTACAACGTATACAGGTTTTACATCTGAACCTTTAACATTTACTGTTACTGGGATTGTAGTTGTGTAATCTTTTCCATCAACTGTGTATGTTACTGGCACATTAACAGTTCCTGTGTTTGTACCTTTTTCAGCTGTTATTTTAGCTAATACATCTTCAGTTACATCACCAACAGTTACTGTTGCACCGTTTGGTAATTTAGATTTGAAGTCTGTTGCTTCAACTGCTTCTTTAGCTTTATCTTTTGCTAATTCTTTCAGTTTATCTGGAGTAGTATTCTTAACTACTGTTACATCAGCTGTTGCTTTTGGTAATACTGTTACTGGAACTTTAACTGTTTCAGTCACTTTTCCATTGTCGTAAGTTACTGGTACATCAACTGTTACATCTGTAGCTCCAGCTTTATCTTTTGTAGATGGAACTGTTGTTGGTTCTCCAACTGTTCCACCTTCACCTGGTGTTACTGAATCTTTGTCTAATTTTGGTGTGTCACCTTCGAATACGACTACTGGTTTTGGTGTTGAGCTTACTACTTTAACTGGTACGTTAATTGTATCTTCACCAACTACATTACCTTTATCATCTTTATATAATACTTTTACAGGAACTGTATCTTTGTCCCCATTTGAATCTGTTTTTGGTAATGTGTAAGAAGTTTCTCTTTCATCTAGTGATGCAGTAATTCCAGCTGGTAAGTTTGTTAATTTACTTACTGCTTCATTCGCTTTTTCTTTCACAACATTTGTTAGAGCAGTATCATCAGTATCCTTAAGCACTGTCACACCTGTTGGTGTTGCTTTTGGTAATACTTTAACTGGGACATCAACTGTTTCATCACCAGTTGGATATTTAACCGTTGCTTTAACTGCTAAATCTGTTGCTCCTACTTTAACTTTATCTGTAGGAACGTCTTTATTGATGTCAGCTTCAGTTACAGGTGTTAAGTCTCCATCTTTATCAGGTGTTACAGCTGCTGTAACATCTGCTGGTTTTGGTTGATTTCCTTCCACTACGTATACAGGTTTCACTTCTGAACCTTTTACGTTAACTGTTACTGGAATTTCTGAAGTATAAGTTGTTCCGTCTGGAGATGTAAATGTTACTGGAACTTTTACAACTACAGGCTCACCTTTTTTATTTGCTATATCAGCAGGTAATTCTGGAATTTCTCCTACTGTAACAGTGTATCCTTCTGGCACTTTTTCAGGGAAGTCAGGAGTTTTAATTAACTCTTCTGCTTTAGCTTTTAAAGTATCCTTAACTTTATCTGGAGTAGCTCCTTTAGGTACGTCAACTTCACCTTCTGTTCTAGGAAGAACAGTAACTGGTACTGTTACATTTTCTGTAACTTCAGTTCCATCTACATTGTGAGTAACTGTTGTTGGAATTGTTAATCCAGTTTGACCAGCTTTTCCATCAGTTTTGAAGATATCACTTGCTTTTGGTTCATTAGCAGTACCTTTACCAAGGGTAGTAGCTGGTTCTACTTTTTCTTTAACACTAGCAGGTGTAATTTCATCACCTTCAAATACTACAACTGGTTTTGTAGTTGATTTAACAACGTTTACCTCAATATCAACAGTAGTCTCATATGTTTTGCCATCTACTGTATACGTTACAGGTACCTTAACAACCCCACGTCCATCTTCAGCAACTTTAGTAATTTCGATGTCATCTTTTTTAACTAAAGTAGAACCATTAGTGTCACCTAAGGCAGCTGTACCAGTAACATCATTTAATAATTTAGTAAACTCTGGAGTTTTAATTGCTTCTTGTGCTTTTGCATAAGCAATTGCTTTAAGTTGTTCGTCATTTGTGTTAATTGGTACTGTAATGACTGAGTTAGTTTGTAAACTATTAATGAAGATTTCTCTACCATATTTGTGGTTTGGATCATCTGAATTTGCTAAACCATTACGGTTAAATTCATTTTCATAAGATGGTTTTAATCCATTTGCAGTATATGAGTACAGTCTGTTACCTTCTGCATCCGTATCTCCAAAACCACTCTTAACTGTTACTTTAAAGTCAGCTGGTCCTACGAAGTTATCTGCTGCTGTAAATGGAATACTTGTTTTACGAGAGTTTGTCTCTGCAGCAGCCATACGATTTCCGGCTGGTACGTTATAAGTTAATTTACCACCTTTTGAGTTATCACTTGGATCGTTAGGAACCCATTTGATTGTATTTGCCCAAACATTTCCTAACCAGTTTGATCCACCATTTGCATTGTAGATTTTATCTTCTAATACTACACCTTTAGGAACTTCTACTGTTACTTCAACATTTGATGCAGCATAGTAGTCAATATTCATTCCACCAGTGTTTTTAATATCGATATCAAATACACCTTTTTGACCTTTATCATAAATTGTATCTTTTGTATATCCGAATTCAAAACTTTTGTTTCCTGAACGAACATTAGTTAATACTTCAGCAGCTGGAGCAGTTGCGATACCAATACCACCGATTAAGTAACCATCTTTAATATTGATTTTGTTATCATTAATTAAACTATTTGTTCCTTGACTTCCTGCTTCAATTAACACTTTAATTTTAGTTGTTTCAGCTGGAATATCATAAATACGGTCTAGGTGGTTCCATCCGTTAGCAGCAAGAGCAGCTTGTTCAGTTGCTAAAGGACCATTTTTACCTTCAACTGGTTTGATTTCTTTACCAGTGAATGCATCTACGATTGTTAATTTAACTCTTTCACCTGATGATGTTGATGTTGAACCACCATATGCAGCACTATGAATTAAGTTAACATTTAGACGAGAATTTCCGTTTACATCGAATTCTTTCGAAAGTGTTGTACCTTTACTTCCTAATTCTAGATAGTAATCACGGTTTTTCACTTCACCGAACACATTTTTTCTCATTACATCAATTGTTGGAGTTACTGAAGGAACAGCACCACTACCATTAACATAACTTTTTTCACCTGAAGTTTGGTATTTTTTTAATTCTCCATCGTTTGAATAGATTTTAGATTTTGGAACTTCACGTGTACTTGGTTGTCCATCTTTATCTGTAACATTTGTTACATCAAGTGGTTTAACCGCATTAACTTTTTCACCTTTTTCAATTTTCCAACCATTTAACATACCAGCTTCTGCATCAGCTTTTGTAATAGCTTTTTCTTGCCAGTTATATGTTGCACTACCGATTGGATCTTTTGCATTTGGAACATTATTTACTTTATTAGTAATGTCACGTCCACTTTCATATTGTTTAGCAATTGTTTCTGATTTTTTATCAGCATCAGTGAATGTTACTTTATCTCCGAAACCTTCTTTTAAGCTTTCGAATACCCCGTTTTTAGGGTTGTTACCATAAGCAGCATGGTTTTCACTTACTGGAGCGCCTAATTCAGTTTTTCCTGCTAAGTAAAATGCTAATAAGTCACGTTCAGATTTAACAGCTTCTGCTTGTTGACTCATTGCTTGAGCTGATGTTGCAGTTGCAGCATTCGCTTTCGTTACTACACCATTAGCTTTTTCAATAACTTTAGTGTAAGTATCAATTACTGCTTGATCTTTTTTATTCGCATCTTTTGCTTTTTGTTCATCAAGTTTAGCTTGAATTTTAGCAATATTTGCTTGTAATTCAGTTAAAGCGTTATCTCTTTCAGCTTTGTATTTAGCTGCTTCTTCTGCTGAGTTAGCTGCAGTTGTATCAACTGTTCTAAATCCACTTTCACCTTGACCAGGAATGGCTTGACCATTACGTGGATCTTGGTTTTTGTTTTCTTTTTTATCAGCAGTTGCTTTTGGCATACTTTCTAATACGAAAGCTCTGTTTTTCAAAGAACTTGTTGAATAATCAACTTCTGTTTGTGTTGCTTTATCGTTTGAAAGAAGGGCTTGAGCCTTAGCAAGTTCTGCTTTTGCTGCTTCAATGACTGAGGCAGTCTTTTCAGTTAGACCAGCTTTCTCAAGAGCTGCTTCCATACGAGCAATAGCTGCTTCCAACTTACTTGTGTCAGCCTTTGTAGCTGATGCTTCTGCAGCTTTTGGTGTTTCTGCTGGTGCGACCTCAGGAGCTGGGGTTGCTGTAGCTGGGGTTGCTGGTTGCTCAGCTGTTGATGTAGCAGTTTCATTTGAAACTAGAGGAGTTGTTGAGCCTGATTGATTTCCAGTGTCAGGGTTTACTTGTTCGTTTGTTGTAGTTGTTGAAGGTGTTACATCTGCGTGAACAGTCGCTGCACCACCAAACATCATATAGGCTGCTACAGCTACTGATGCTGCACCAAAACTATACTTACGGATTGAAAAGCGCTGGACCTTTTGTCCGTGGTACTTGTCCATTCTTGAATACATATTTTCTCCTTTTTAAATAAATTTTAATTGCGGAATTACACCCAAGTATTTAAACAACGCCTCCATTTCCAGCTTAATTTATACATTAAAGCAGCTACACTTAGGTACTCAATCCCTAATTTACATTATAACATTATTTCAATTAAACTGTCTACGTTTATTTGCAAAATATGAGGATTTTTCTATATATATATATATTAATCAACGTTTTATGAGATTTCATCATAAAAAATAAAAGGCCAATTTGACCTTTTACTTTTATATATTTATTTACGGTTTGATACGGTGCAACATACGTGGGAATGGGATAGCTTCACGGATGTGTTTTGTTCCTGCTGCAAAGGTTACCATACGTTCGATACCGATACCAAATCCTCCGTGTGGAACTGTACCGTATTTACGAAGGTCAAGGTAGAATTCATATTCTGTACGATCCATGCCAAGTTCATCCATTTTTGCGACAAGGGCATCGTAATCTTCCTCACGCATAGAACCACCGATGATTTCTCCATAACCTTCAGGAGCAAGCAAGTCTGCACAAAGCACGCGCTCTGGATTTCCAGGAACTGGTTTCATGTAGAAGGCCTTGATGGCTGCTGGATAGTTCATAACAAAAGTTGGCACACCAAAGTGGTTTGAAATCCAAGTTTCATGTGGTGAACCAAAGTCATCACCATGCTCAAGATGTTCGTAGTCAGCATCTTCATCGTTTTCATGCTCTTGCAAGAGGTCAATAGCTTGATCGTAAGTGATACGTTTGAATGGCTCTGCAATGTAGCGTTTCAAGAGTTCTGTATCACGTTCCAAAGTTTCCAAGGCTTGAGGTGCACGGTCAAGAACACCTTGAAGAAGGGCTTTTACATAAGCTTCTTGCAAATCAAGTGACTCATCGTGTGTCAAGTATGAGTACTCAGCATCCATCATCCAGAACTCAGTCAAGTGACGGCGTGTTTTTGATTTTTCAGCACGGAATACTGGGCCAAAGTCAAAGACACGACCAAGAGCCATAGCACCTGCTTCAAGGTAAAGCTGACCTGATTGGCTCAAGTAGGCTGGAGTTCCGAAGTAGTCGGTTTCAAAGAGTTCAGTTGAATCTTCAGCCGCATTTCCTGAAAGGATTGGGCTATCAAACTTCATGAAACCATTCTTGTCAAAGAACTCATAAGTTGCATAGATGATAGCGTTACGGATTTGCATCACCGCTACTTGCTTACGAGAACGAAGCCACAAGTGACGGTTGTCCATCAAGAAGTCTGTTCCGTGTTCTTTTGGTGTAATTGGGTAGTCTTGAGACTCACCAATCACTTCGATGTCTGTAATGTCCAACTCATAGCCAAACTTAGAACGTTCGTCTTCTTTGACAATACCTGTCACATAGACAGACGTTTCTTGGCTCAAGCGTTTGATAACATCAAACTTCTCAAGTCCTACTTCTTCACCAAATTTCTCTACAAAGTTTGGTTTAAAGGCCACACCTTGGAAGAAGGCTGTTCCATCACGCAATTGCAAGAAGGCGATTTTCCCTTTTCCTGATTTGTTGGCAACCCAAGCGCCAATCGTCACTTCCTGACCAACATAGTCTTTTACATCAATAATCGTTACACGTTTTGTCATTATTTTTCCTTTTCTTTTTCTTTTATTTTTCCATAAATGCTTTCAAGCGTTTAACTGCTTCTTTAAGCGTGTCTAGGTCTGTCGCATAGCTGAGGCGGACATTTTCTGGCGCTCCAAAACCTGCTCCTGTTATGAGTGCCAAACCAACTTCCTCAAGAATAGCTGTTGTAAAGTCAGTCACATCCGTATAGCCTTTCATCTCCATGGCCTTTTTGACATTTGGGAAGAGATAGAAGGCCCCTTGCGGTTTGACCACTTCAAAACCAGGGACTTCACACAAGAGTGGATAGATGGTATTGAGACGTTCTTCAAATGCTTGACGCATAACTTCCACAGAATCTTGCGGTCCAGTTAAGGCTTCGATAGTTGCATATTGTGAAACAGCAGTTAGGTTAGAAGTTGTTTGACCTGTCAATTTGCTCATAGCAGCAATGATTTCTGGATCACCCACTGCATAGCCTACCCGCCAACCTGTCATGGCATAAGCTTTTGATACACCGTTAATGACGATGGTTTGCTTGCGAATGGCTTCTGATAGACTAGAGATTGGTACGAACTCATTCCCGTTATAGACCAAACGACCATAAATATCATCTGCTAGGATGAGAATGTCATATTCAACAGCCCAATTTCCGATAGCCAAGAGTTCCTCACGGGTGTATATCATTCCTGTCGGATTGGATGGCGAATTCAACACCAAAACCTTAGTTTTATCTGTACGAGCTGCTTCTAACTGCTCTACGGTCACCTTAAAGTGATTGTCTTCCTTAGCAGGAACAAAGACTGGAACACCACCAGCCATCTTGACCTGGTCTCCATAGCTGACCCAGTATGGGGTTGGGATAATCACTTCATCACCTGGATTGACCACAGCCATAAAGAAAGTATAGAGTGAGAACTTAGCACCGGTAGCAAATGTGACTTCGTTGGCCGCTACGGAATAACCATAATAACGCTCAAAATAGGTATTGACTGCTGCTTTTAACTCAGGCAAACCTGAAGCTACCGTATAGAAAGAAGCACGTCCATCTCGAATGGCTGCAACAGCTGCATCTTGAATATTTTTGGGAGTATGGAAATCGGGCTGACCTAAAGTTAAGAAAAGTACATCTTTTCCTTCAGCCTTTAACTTCTTTGCTCTTGCATCACTAGCCAGAGTCACACTTTCTTCCATTTCTAAAACACGGTTGGATAGTTTCATAGGCCCTCCTTATTGACCAATGCTCCTGTTTCAAAATCTACTAGGTAAAAATCAGAGCCTGACTTGACTTCCCAAATTGGCTTGTCTTGATAACGACCAAAGGTAATCTTGTCAATCTCGCCAGCTCCTTTTTCCTTCGAAACAGCTTCTGCTTTTTCTTGTGAAACACCTTGATTTAGCTGATAAACGTAAATCTTATGGTCATCTTTTCCAATCAGGACAGCAAGTGCTTCTTGCTGTTTATTATGACCAAGAACACTGTAATAAGATTCCAAGCCATTGTATAAGTCAACCTGATCAGCCTGCTCTAATCCTGCATACTGCTGAGCTAATTTTTCTCCTTCACTTTTAGCTGTTTGATAAGGTTTCATACCCAAAAACACTAGATACAGAAAGGAAGCACTGATAACCACAAACAAAATCGTCATCCCTATACCATACTGCCACAGTAGATTATTTTTTGCTTTGTTTTGTCTTTTTTTCACTCGTCTATTTTACCATCTATTGGGCTTTATTACAAGCGAATGCAAGAACAAACCTATATTATTTCTTCCTTCAAAGTAAATCGATTTTTCTTAGTTAAAACCGAGCAAGAAAAGGAAAGACACAAGCAACATAAACGTATCAAAAAACCTGAGCTTAGCACTCAAGTTTTCGTAAGTTCTTTACTTTATAGAATCACTTTATCATCCATTCTTTTAGCCATTTTTCCTAAAAAGATAGGTAGTAGAAGGCCAATCATGGCTAAAAAGAAGCCTAGATAAAGAAATGTTAGCACAAAGCCTAAATGGTCAATCAACCAGCCTGTCAGCGGGAAAAACACAATCATACTGAGGCTAAACATCATAGAGTAGACACTCAGCATGGTTGCCCTTACTTCGCTTGGGAGGCGCTCTTGCAAATCATTGTCAAAAATCGGCTGAAAAAGAGCATATAGAGCATTGCTAATCAAATAAATCAAAATATAGATTAGAGGTGTTCCAAAGTAGGACAGCATATAGGTGACTCCAGTCAGCAGGACGAGGATAGGGAAAAAATTCAAGGCAGCATATTTCTTTCCAAGCTTACTCGCTAGATAGACTGCGAGGATATTCAAGAGACTTCCAAGTAGCATAACTGCTGAAATTTGCCAACCACTTAAATCTGGTAACTGATTTTGATAGTAAAAATAAAACATGCACATGAGTGTGCCGACAATCTGAGACAAAATCATCCAGTTGAAGAGCATGGGATTTCGCTCCAACTCTTCCTTAACAGTCCAAATAATCTGTTTCATGGTCACACTATCAGCTTTTTCTACCTTGACACTAGGTTCTTTCAGCATCCAAATCAAGACAAGAACTATGATAGAAGTGACAATCATAATATAGTAGGTCAGGTGCAATTGACCATGGACAAAAAATCCCGCCAACACTGTCCCCAAAGAACGAGTTCCTTCTGCTAATCCTGACATGAAACTTGAAATAGATAGATAGCGTTCTTTTAGTCCAGCCTCTACAGCCGAGTCATAGACCATTGCTGCGCTTGTTCCTGAATCAAAATTATAAGACAAGGCACTCACCGCCATAGCTAGGGCATAAATCCAAAAATTTCCCTGCCCAGCCAACATAAGAATAGAAGACACAATCCCTGCTATTCGACTTAAATAAAGATTGGTCTTATAGGAATAACGGTCAGCTAACATACCAGATGGAATTTCACAGAGAAGACTGGTCGTATGAAAAATACTCTCCAAAAGTCCAATCTGCCAAAGAGACATTCCATTTTGACTGAGAAAGAGAATCCAAAAACTGGTAATCCCTAAAAATGCAAAAAACTCAACCCCGGCCATCAGGCCAATATTCTTCCGATAATTTCTTATTAACATCTTTTCTCCTTTAACAAGTGTATTATTATTTCTTTTGTCCGTCACTTGTTAATCTGTGCCTTACATGATCTCCACCCCTTTTTAGAAGCATTCTTCAATGCCATTATTATTCCTTTAATTATTTATGAAATGATACCGGAAAATAGCCGTTCTGCGGTTTCTATTGCGAGTTTTCTTGTTTATTTTAGCACTTATGTCATCATATTACAAGAGAATATAGGAATGCTCTGCGAAAACCAAATGCATTTCAGTCGCAAGTGACTAGAGTTTCTGTAATTTTATCGTTTTCAAATTAACTCTGAGCAAATTTCTTGCAAGTCCTTTTGTTTTGTTGTAATATATTTTATGACAACGAGAGGCTTCTCGGAAATTTAAGAAAAAGGAGACACATCATGTCTAAAAAAGTATTATTTATCGTCGGATCACTACGCCAAGGTTCTTTCAACCACCAAATGGCCCTCGAAGCTGAGAAAGCACTTGCTGGCAAAGCGGAAGTTAGCTATCTTGATTATTCAGCCCTTCCTCTCTTCAGCCAAGATTTGGAAGTTCCAACTCACCCAGCTGTAGCGGCTGCTCGTGAAGCGGTTCTGGCTGCGGATGCTATCTGGATCTTCTCTCCAGTCTACAACTTCTCTATCCCTGGAACAGTGAAAAACTTGCTTGATTGGCTATCTCGCGCCCTTGACTTGTCTGATACACGTGGCGCTTCTGCCCTTCAAGACAAGTTTGTCACCGTATCATCTGTAGCCAATGCAGGTCACGATCAACTTTTCGCTATCTACAAGTACCTCTTGCCATTTATCCGTACACAAGTCGTTGGTGATTTCACTGCTGCACGTGTCAATGACTCTGCTTGGGCAGACGGAAAATTGGTTCTTGAAGAAACAGTCCTAAACTCACTTGAAAAACAAGCTCAAGATTTGGTCAATGCAATCTAGTCATCTCTAATTGCTATTCTAAAACAGACAATCGGACAGACTTTTAGCCCTCTATATAAAAGAACTAGACAATTCATCAACAATCGAATGACTAGTTCTTGAAATACGAAAAAAGAACTAGAGTTCTCACAAATGAGTGAGTTTTCTAGTTCTTTTTGATTTACAAAGACTTCACGTAGGGAAAGCTACCAAGGATCAGATGAGATCATCTATTTAAGCTTCCTCTTCATCGTCTTTTTTCTTTTTGGCAAATAGCAAACCAAATGCGCCAAGAAGAGAGAGAACCCCTATTGCTCCTGTAGCACGGTCTTCTTGTGTACCAGTATTTGGCAATATTGCTTTCGGTTGAGAAACTGATGGATTCGTTTCTGATACTTCATTCTGCAATTGAGCAGACACTTCAACTGTTTGACTTGGTTGTCCAGCCGGTTGAGTAGCTGGCACCTCAGCAGGGGTAGCAATATCCGGTCTAGGATTTGTATCGTAAGATGGTGCAGCTGGTCTTTGCTGAGCGTCACCTGTTGGTCTAACTGGACTCACTTTCCTGAAGATGTGAGTTACAACATCACCTTTAGTTTCTGTTCTTACAAATACATAACCTTCAATTTCACCATGTTCAAATGCTTCATTGGCTTCACCTAATACCGTTGGAGCTTTGGAATCCGCTGGTTTCAATTCTTTACCATTTTCATCAACCCACTTAGTGATAATCAGTTGAACTTTAGGTACTTCTACTGGATCAGGAAGATCACCATTCACACCTCCATTGAATTCTGGGACTTCATGTGTTGGTGAATTTGGTGCGTTCACTCCGCCATTAAATTTCGGTAAGGTTTCTTGAATTTCTGGCTCACCATTTACTCCACCTGCAAACTCTGGAACTTCATGAACTGGCGAATCCGGGGTATTTACTCCTCCATTAAATTCTGGAATTTTCAAAATTTCTGGTACACCTTTTGCATATGCAAATACCAATTTATCTCGAGAAATTTCATGACTGACTTTTGTTTCCGGATCTGTAATTGTCACATTTCTTTTTGAATCAACTGTTACATCTTTTCCTGGATTTGCTTTTGTCACTTTTTCTTTCACTTTATCTTGTTCTTCTGGACTTAAGTTCTCAGGATTTTTCACAGGTACTTTTTCCATCGGAACTACTGGACTGAAATCTTCTGGATTCACAGTAATTACAACATCAACATCTTCTGTACTTCCATCTGGATACGTTACAGTTACAACACCTTTTTTCTCCCCATGTTTTGAAGTATCTGGAATTTTTCCATCTTTCCATCCAAAAGTCGTTCCTTCTGGTAACGTTTTTATATTTTCAATACTATCTTTTGCAGATGGTACTTGAGCATGTTCTACTGTTTGTGCTTTTGGTTGAGGATCGTATTCATCATTTTGAGGCGTTACGTTTACCGTTACCGTCACTTCTTCCGTACTCTTATCTGGGTAAGTGATTAATACTTTTCCTGTCTTACTTCCTGGTTTACTTGTGTCTGGTTGTTCTGACCAGCTATAGTTTGTTCCTTTTGGTAAGTCATTTGTATTAATACTTTTCTCTGGATCTGGTACTTCGTTGTGACGAACAGTTTGGTTCGGTTCTTTTGCCGTTGGGTTGAAGGTATCTTTTTGTTCTTTTACCCTTACTGGTACTTCGACTTCATCTTCCGTTCCATCTGGATAATGAACTAACGCTACTCCTGGATGACTGCCCGGTGTGCTGACATCTGGCCTTGTCTTCCATGTAACAGTTGTGCCTTCTGGTAAGCCGGTTTTGGTTACACTTGTTTCTGGATCTGGTACGTGTCCATTGTCCACTTCTTGAGGGATTCCAGTTGGTGTGTATTCATCATTTTGAGGCGTTACGTTTACCGTTACCGTCACTTCTTCCGTACTCTTATCTGGGTAAGTGATTAATACTTTTCCTGTCTTACTTCCTGGTTTACTTGTGTCTGGTTGTTCTGACCAGCTATAGTTTGTTCCTTTTGGTAAGTCATTTGTATTAATACTTTTCTCTGGATCTGGTACTTCGTTGTGACGCACAGTTTGGTTCGGTTCTTTTGCCGTTGGGTTGAAGGTGTCACTTTGTTTCTTAACTGTGACTGGTACTTCTACTTCATCTTCCGTTCCATCTGGATAATGAACTAAGGCTACTCCTGGATGACTTCCTGGTGTATTCACAACTGGAGTTTCTTTCCATGTGACGGTTGTGCCTTCTGGTAAGCCTGTTTTGTTTACACTTGTTTCTGGATCTGGCACATGTCCATTGTCTACGGTTTGCGCAATACCAGTTGGGCTGTATTCATCATTTTGTGGAGTTACGTTTACCGTTACCGTCACTTCTTCCGTACTCTTATCTGGGTAAGTGATTAATACTTTTCCTGTCTTACTTCCTGGTTTACTTGTGTCTGGTTGTTCTGACCAGCTATAGTTTGTTCCTTTTGGTAAGTCATTTGTATTAATACTTTTCTCTGGATCTGGTACTTCGTTGTGACGAACAGTTTGGTTCGGTTCTTTTGCCGTTGGGTTGAAGGTGTCACTTTGTTTCTTAACTGTGACAGGAATTTCTACTTCATCTTCCGTTCCATCTGGATAATGAACTAAGGCTACTCCTGGATGACTGCCTGGTGTGCTGACATCTGGCCTTGTCTTCCATGTGACTGTTGTTCCATCTGGTAAGCCTGTTTTGTTTACACTTATTTCTGGATCTGGCACGTGACCATTGTCCACTTCTTGCGCTATTGCGGTTGGATTGTATTCATCTTTTTGTGGCGTTACTTCGACTGTTACTGTCACTTCTTCCGTACTATGGTCTGGGTAAGTGATTAATACTTTTCCTGTCTTACTTCCTGGTTTACTTGTGTCTGGTTGTTCTGACCAGCTATAGTTTGTTCCTGCTGGTAAGTCGTTTGTATTAATACTTTTTTCTGGATCTGGTACTTCGTTGTGACGAACCGTTTGGTTTGGTTGTTTCGCAGTTGGGTTGAAGGTGTCACTTTGTTTCTTAACTGTGACAGGTACTTCGACTTCATCTTCCGTTCCATCTGGATAATGAACTAAGGCTACTCCTGGATGACTGCCTGGTGTGCTAACATCTGGCCTTGTCTTCCATGTAACAGTTGTGCCTTCTGGTAAGCCGGTTTTGTTTACACTTGTTTCTGGATTTGGTACGTGTCCATTGTCCACTTCTTGAGGGATTCCAGTTGGTGTGTATTCATCTTTTTGTGGCGTTACGTTTACCGTTACCGTCACTTCTTCCGTACTCTTATCTGGATAGGTGATTAATACTTTTCCTGTCTTACTTCCTGGTTTACTTGTATCTGGTTGTTCTGACCAGCTATAGTTTGTTCCTGCTGGTAAGTCGTTTGTATTAATACTTTTCTCTGGATCTGGTACTTCGTTGTGACGAACCGTTTGGTTTGGCTCTTTTGCCGTTGGGTTAAACGTGTCACTTTGTTTCTTAACTGTGACAGGGACTTCTACTTCATCTTCCGTTCCATCTGGATAGTGGACTAAGGCTACTCCTGGATGACTGCCCGGTGTGTTCACAACTGGTGTGTCTTTCCATGTAACAGTTGTGCCTTCTGGTAAGCCGGTTTTGTTTACACTTACTTCTGGATCTGGTACGTGTCCATTGTCCACTTCTTGAGGGATTCCAGTTGGTGTGTATTCATCATTTTGAGGAGTTACGTTTACCGTTACCGTCACTTCTTCCGTACTATGGTCTGGATAGGTGATTAATACTTTTCCTGTCTTACTTCCTGGTTTACTTGTATCTGGTTGTTCTGACCAGCTATAGTT